>JANXWN010000471.1 GCA_025351125.1 Caulobacteraceae bacterium
GGAGTCCCCCACCCTGACCGCTCCGCGGTCTGTCCCTCCCCGTGAAGGGGAGGGAGGAAGTTCTAGGCCATTACCTTCTGCCGTCGCACGAGGCGCGCGAAGTCGTCCATCAGCGACAGCGAGATATTGCCCGGCGTGAAGGAATACTCGCCGATCTGTTTGACCGGCGTCACCTCGGCGGCGGTGCCGACGATGAAGCATTCGCTGAAGGTCGCCAGTTCCTCGGGTAATATGTGGCGTTCCACCGTCTCGAAGCCTTTGGATTGGGCCAGCGCCATCACCGAGCGGCGGGTGATTCCGTCCAGGAAACAGTCGGGTTCGGGGGTATGCAACACGCCGTCCTTAACGAAGAACACATTGGCCCCGGTCGCCTCGGCGACATAGCCGCGCCAGTCGAGCATCATGGCGTCGGCGAAGCCTTCCCGCTCGGCGGCGTGTTTGGAGATGGTGCAGATCATATAGAGGCCAACCGCCTTGGACGCCGTCGGCGCCGTTTCCGGCGACGGGCGGCGGTATTTGGCCCAGGTTAGCGCGACACCCTTCGCCTTATCCTCCGGCTTGAAATAGCTCGGCCATTCCCACACGGCGATGGCGACGTGGATTTTCGAGGCTTGGGCGGCCACGCCCATGACTTCGGAGCCGCGCCAGGCAATGGGGCGCACGTAACAGTCGGTCAGGTCGTTGCTGACGCAGGCTTCCTTGCACGCCGCATCGATCTGGGCCACCGTGAACGGGATCTTAAAATCGAGGATTTCCGCCGAATTGAACAAGCGCTCGGTATGTTCGGTCAGCTTGAAAATCTCGCCGCCATACATCCGTTCGCCCTCGAACACAGCGGAAGCGTAGTGCAGACCGTGGGTCAAAACGTGCACTTTGGCGTCGCGCCAGGGTACAAACTGCCCGTCCATCCAAATCCAGCCGTCGCGATCATCGTAGGGAACCAAGGACATTGCAGCGATTTTCCGGCAAAACTGAGAGGCGGGCGTTAGACGACGAACCCGCGCTACCGTCAACATGATCGAACCGCGGCATCTGTTGGTGGTCGACGACGACGACCGCATCCGCGAGCTGTTAAAGCAATATCTTGCCCGCGCCGGATTTCGCGTCACCACCGCGCGGGACGCGTCGGCCGCCCGACGGGTTTTGGCGCGTTTGGACTTCGATCTGCTGGTGCTTGACGTCATGATGCCGGGCGAGGACGGGTTTTCGCTTACGGCCTGGCTGCGAACCCGCGCCGGCGAATCGGGGGCGACGCCGGTGCTGATGTTGACCGCGCGTGATCGTCCGGCCGACCGCATCGAAGGTCTGACCCTCGGCGCCGACGATTATTTGGCCAAACCGTTCGAACCGCGCGAATTGCTGCTGCGGATTGAAGCCATCTTGCGCCGCCGCGCCCCGCGGGCGCCGGTCATGACGTCGATCGCGCTGGGGCGTTGCCGCTTCGACGTGGCGCGCGGGGAATTGACCCGCGACGACGATCCCGTGCGGTTGACCGAAGCGGAGGCGCGGTTGCTGCAAGTGCTCGCAAAATTCGCCCACGCGCCGGTGCATCGGCAAGACCTCGCCGCGGCCGACGGCGCCGGGCGGGGGGTGGATATTCACGTGACCCGCTTGCGTCGCAAGATCGAAAACGACCCGGTCAATCCGCGTTACCTCAAAACCGTGCGCGGGCGAGGTTATATGTTGACGCCCGACTAATGCGCTCGCCCCGCACCTGGCCGCAGGTAGCCTGGCTGCTGATCAAACGTCGGCTACCGACCTCTCTGTTCGGTCGCAGCTTGCTGATTATCGTCTTGCCGGTGGCGATTATGCAGATCGCCGTCACCTACGTGTTTTTTGACGCCCACTGGCAGACAGTGAACAGCCATTTGACCGAAGGATTGGCCGGTGACGTGGCCTGGATCGTGCGCGGTTATGAGGAAGACCCGCGCACCGACCGTCTCAAGGTGCTACGGGACCGCGCGCAACAGACCCTGGATATCTCCGTCGCTCTGCAGCGGGACGGCGTGCTGCCGCGGGGTCGTCGCCGGTCTTTGTTCGTCACCGTCGACCGTTCGCTGCAAAAAGCCCTGTCGGACCGGGTCGACGCGCCGTTTTGGTTCGATACCGAGCGCTACCCGGCCTATGTCGACGTGCGCGTGAAAGTACGCCAGGGCGTTTTGCGGTTCATCGCGCGGAAGGATCGGGTGTTCGCCACGCGCGGGCATATCTTCATCCTGTGGATGACCGTGGCGACGTCTTTATTGACCGGCATAGCCCTTCTGTTCATCCGCAATCAGGTCCGCGCCATCGAACGGCTCGCCGCCGCCGCCGAAGCTTTCGGTCGCGGCGTCGATGTCGCGTTCCGACCGCACGGCGCGCGCGAGGTGCGGCAGGCGGCGCGCGCTTTTTTGGGTATGAAAACCCGAATTCAACGCCACGTCGAACAGCGCACGAGCTTGCTGGCGTCGGTCAGCCACGACCTACGCACGCCGCTGACACGGTTAAAACTCGCCTTGGCGTTGGCGGAACCGGCTGCCCCAATCGAGGCCATGAACCGCGATCTGGCCGATATGGAACATATGATAGACGGCTACCTCGCCTTCGCCCAAGGCGTGGGCGGCGAGCCGATGCAACGCGTGGATATTCGACGCTTGCTGGACGACGCCGGTCAAGACGTCACGCGATCGGGAACGGCGCTCACCGTCGATGTTCCCGACGGCCTCGGGATCGACGCGCGCGCCGGAGCGCTCAAACGCGCGGTCAGCAATTTGGCGTTGAACGCGGCCGCGCACGGCAAGACCGTCCGCCTCGCGGCGGCGGCCGGCCCGGAGGCCATCGAGATCACCGTGGACGACGACGGGCCGGGCATCGCGCCGGATCTGTATGAACAAGCCTTCGCGCCGTTCGGTCGCCTCGACGCGGCGCGCAATCAAAACGTCAACGGCGTGGGCCTCGGCCTCGCCAGCGCTCGCGACGTCGCCCGCAGCCACGGTGGCGACGTGGTTCTGACCCGTTCGCCGCTCGGCGGCTTGCGCGCCGTTTTGCGGCTGCCTCGCGCCGCCGGCAACGCGCCCTAAGCGATAGGCCTGAAAACGGAGGTTCCGAGGCCTGATGGCTGATGCACGATTGGTCCGGATGGCGATGTTGTCCAGGGCGCGGCTTGCTGATACCAAAACGCCGCGAAGTGGACCGGCGAGCCATGTTGGACGACGCCCTATCCCAAAATTTTCTGCGCTTGGTCGGCGACTCGGCCAAGAACGGCGTTCCGGAGCTGCACTTTCGGCTTTGGCGTCGAACCAGCGACGAGGTGCGGCAAAAATATCTGCGACGCTTTCGCGCGGAACCCGAGGCGATCGAATGGTACGAAGCGCGTTACCTGGGCGATGATCCCGACTTAGACACGCTGCTGACGCTGCCGGCCAACACGTTG
>JANXWN010000101.1 GCA_025351125.1 Caulobacteraceae bacterium
AACATACAGCACAGCATTCCACGCGGTGGGATTGGCGAGGATCGAGCCGATGTAGACCAATATATATCCGGCATAGATCGGGTGGCGCAGCAGCCGATAGGGCCCACCGTCGACCACCCCGCGGTTCGCCGCCGCGAGACCAAAACTGCGGCGCAGGGTTAGTTTGCCCCAGATCGCGATGATATTGCCCGCCAGAAACAGCGAGGCCAGCACGGTCAAGGGCGCCAGATGCGGCGTGCCAGGCGGAGCCGGGCGAACCAGCAAGGGCGCGGCCGTGCCGGCCAAAGCGACGAGCCAATCGAGCGGGCGGGTCGAAACCTGCTGGGTGATCCGCCGACAGACCATGAAAGCGGTGACCAACCCCTCCGACAAGAGCAACAGGCCGTTAATCGGCGCCGAGGCGAGGGTGGGCCAAAAGCTCAGCGCCAAACCGCTGAACATCAGCACTGAAAACGTGCGTTCTCCCAGATCCATCGACAGCTTCAGGCGCCGTTCCGTGGTCTCGTCGAGCGGCGCGCTCACGATCGGTTCATTCGTATGGTTCCCACGTGCAGGGCCCGTCAGTCAGGCATTGTGCCTATCGGCGCTAAGGCGTTCGCCCGATTTAAGCAAGTCGCGGGAAAACACCTCGCCGATGCATTCGAAATAGCCGCGCCGCATGACGATATCGGCTTTCGCCCGCGTCAAATTAGGTTATGTATGTGGCACAATTGTTAATTATGGTTAAATCGTATGTCACGGCGTTGGACCCTTCGATCTTTGTTCGGCCTGGACGCAGCGCCTGTTCCGACGTGGGTGCGATGGCTCTTGGTAGGTCCGATCCTCGGTTTTTTCCTCAACCAAGCGTTGCTGAATTTCCGCGCCGACCGTCCGGTGTTGGCCGGCTTGCACGCAATCGGGCTGATCAGTTGGTTTGGCTTGCTGCTGATCTTGGATTCGCATTTGATCTAGCCCATACGCTGGCGAAATGACTTTTTTGAGCTATGCGGCGCGGGGCAAGACCGCGTGGTGGCGTTACCTGCTCGCCGCCTTTCTCGGATTTACCGGCGGTATGGCCTTGGCGGTAATCGCCATGCTGGCGCTGGTGGCGTTGCATCTCGTGCCGGGCGACCTTGCTGCCGAAATTCAGCAACCGCGGCATCCGCTGATATTTTTCCCGGCCATCGGATTGATTTTCGGCGGCGTCCTGCTCGGTTTCATCGGCGCCGCGCGCCTCATTCAGGGCAAACGATTTTCCGACATCATCGGCGCCTGGCGCTGGCGCGCTTTCGCATTCGGGACCGGTCTGTGGCTGACCTTTCTGGGCCTCGGCGCCTTAGTCGATTTCGCCGTCAACCCTGGTGGATTTGCCATCACCGCCTCCAGCGCCACCGGCCCCCTCGCCGCCGCCGCCCTGTTCGGTCTGGCGACTCAGACCTTCATGGAGGAGTTCATATTTCGCGGTTGGCTGACACAAGGCCTGCTATTGGCCACCCGACGCCCGATCATCGCCGCGGTGATCAGCGGCGCGCTTTTCGGCGCCTTGCATATTCCTAACGGAACGCCGCAGGCGATCGAGGCGACTTTTTTTGGAGTGGTGACCGCGCTCATCGTGATTCGTACCGGCGGCCTGGCCTTTACCTACGGCCTACATTTGGTGAACAATTTGTTTGGCGCGGTGGTCGTCGTTTCGGCCAATGACGTATTCAAGGGCGCGCCAGGTTTGCTATCGCAACACACCCCGCAGTTGCTGGGTTGGGATGTCGCCTTGGATGTCGCCGCCTTGCTCCTGGCCTTGTGGTTCGCCACGCGGCCGTGGGTAATTGGCCGGGCGAGCCCTCCCGCAGACACGGTTTCGGCGTTCAACTAACGGCCGGATACAAAAAAGGCCGCCCCGGTGAGGGCGACCTTCTTGCAACACATAAACCGTTAGGTCGCTGAGTTTAGTTCTTGGCGGCGGCATTGGCGTCGGCGGCGGCGCCGTTCGCGCTGGACGCGGCGGCGTTGGCGTCGGACGCGGCGGCCATGGCGTTGCCGGCTGCGGCGTTGGCGTCGGAGGCGGACGCCGTGGCGGCGGTCGCGTTGGCGTCGGCGCTGGCGGCTGCGGTGTTGTCGGCGGGCTTTTGACAGGCGGCGACCGAAAAGGCCGCGATGGCGGCGCCGGCGACCAGGAATTTACGCACAATTTGAGAGGTCATGGTTTTGGTATTCCTTATTGAGGGATAATCTTTCACGCCTCCTTAACCAAGGAGGAAAAGATCGTGGAGGCTTCTGTAGACAGCCGTCAGTAACCAACAACGGGCGTGACGCCAAGGATATTCTGCACTGTATCAAGAAATCAACACCCCAAATGCCGCCTGGCAAGGTTCCGCGTCGAAGCTCACTGACGCCCACGCGGTCCGCCACCACAATGGCGGGGCCCGCGTTGATCTCGCCACGGGTCGAGCGGCGAGCGTAGACGGCGGTGGGCGCGACGCGTTAGGGAGGCGGCGCTGTCGCGCTATGTCCGAGGTCGGACTCTGACGCCGATATGCCGGGCTTGCGCGCGTGAAATTGGGATGGAATATTGCGGCGGGGTTTGGCAACGCTGCGGGCTCGGCGTTGGTCATTCTGCTGACTGTACCGTTTTTGCTGCGGTATTTAGGGGTCTCGGCTTACGGCCTGATCGGTTTCTTCACCAGTTTGCAGGTTCTTTTCGGGCTACTCGACGTGGGCCTGGGTCCCACGATCAATCGCGAGGTCGCCCGCGCGTCGTCGCCGGACGATCGTGCGGTCCTCCGTGACCTTCTCCACACGCTAGCCCTCGTTTACGGCGCCGTCGCCGCGTCGATCGCCTTGGTCGTCGTTGCGTCGGCGCCGTGGTTGGTCGGCCACTGGCTCCGGGCGTCCGCGCTGCCGGTGACCGACGTCGTCGCGGCGGTAAGCTTGATGGGACTGGTCATCGCCTGCCGCTTTCCGCTGGGTCTGTATCTCGGCGCTTTGATCGGCGCTGGAAAAATGGTGACCGCTAGCGGCATCGAAATCGCCATGGTAATATTGGCCAACGTCGGCGGCGTGCTGGTTTTAGCCTTCGTCGACCGGACCCTTCAGGCCTTTTTTGTTTGGCAAGCCGTGATCGGCGCCCTCAATTTGGGTATCGTTCGCGTCGCGGCTTGGCGCGCGTTAAGGGGACCCGTGGGTCAGCGTCGCCCGCGGTTCGACCCGTCGGGCTTGCGGCGGATCTGGCGCTTCTCCGCCGGGATGGGCGCGACAGCCGTGCTGGGGGCGATTTTCCTGCAAAGCGACAAGGTAATTTTGAGCCGGATTGTCAGCCTGGAGGAACTGGGGCGGTATACGCTGGCGGGGATTGTGGCCAAAAGCCTGTACGTTTTTGTCGCTCCGGTATTCACCGCAATTTATCCCCGCCTGACCGCCCTGCACGCCGCGGGTGATCAGGCCGGCATCAGACTTCTTTACAAGAACGGCTCGCGCGCCTTGATGGCGGTAATATTTCCGAGCGCCTGTTTCGTCGGCATATTCGCCGTTCCGTTGATCACACTATGGACGGGGAACGCGCCACTGGCCAAAAGCGTCGCTATCGCCGTCCTATTACTGTTAACGGGAACCGCGTTTCACGCCGCCATGCACTTTCCCTACGCTTTGCAAATTGCCTCTGGAAAATCCGACATATCGGCCTTGATCAGTGCAGTTCTATTACTGGTGTTCGCGCCGCTGATCATCGTTTTGGCTCGGCGCTACGGCATTGAGGGCGCCGCGGCATCTTGGGCGATCCTTAATTTGCTGTACTTTGTGTTTGGCACTTGGCTGACTCACAGAAGCCTGCTGCCCGGGACAGGCTTGAACTGGGTCATCGGCGATATCGGCCTACCCATGGTGGCCGCAGCCGTGATCGCGGGCTTTGGCGCGTGGGAAGTTCGCGGGCTCGACTTACCGCTCGGCGCGCGGCTCGTAATCGGTGGGGCCTTGGCCGTGGGCTCGGGCGTTGTGACCGTGGCCTTGAGTCCAGATCTACTTCGCGCTCTGCGCGCGGCAGGGCTACGGAAGCGCGCGGCGGAGCCCGCGGCGTGAGGGGGCCCCGATCGCGTTGATCGAGCGGTCGGCGCGGTGGGGCGCCGTATAAGGTCGCGGCGGCCTCTTCGTTACGCAAAATTTAACCTGCGGAGTCTTACCATCGCCCGCGCAACCTCTTCGCGCAAAAGCATCTTGCTCATGGGCGCGGGAACCCGTTCGGTGGTTCGAGCTAAGGTGGAAGGTTTAGCAAGGGCGATGCGTCTGGCGCTGCGATATCGCAAATTTAAATGCCGCGTGTCTCCTTCGTCGATGTGGTGGCTATAAGGTGTATGCATAGCTCACCGCGCTCTAAGTGGTTTGAGGATGGGGTGGATTTGGCGATGTATAGTAAGATTGATCGATGCCGCGTCTGCGGCAATGTTCATTTGCAATGCGTGTTGGACCTAGGCGTGCAATCGCTGACGGGAGTTTTCCCCAAGACTAAGGACGCGCAACTCACGCGCGGACCGCTGCGGCTGGTCAAATGCGTCGGCGATGCGGAGACCTGCGGCCTACTTCAGCTGGAACACAGCTATGACCTTGATGAAATGTATGGGGAAAACTACGGTTATCGCTCCGGCTTGAATTCAAGCATGGTCGCCCACCTACACGGCAAGGTCGATCGAATCGTGCAACGTGTCGATCTGGTTCCCGGGGATCTGGTACTGGATATCGGCGCGAACGACGGAACGACGCTGGCTGCCTACGGCGACAGGGGGCTAACGCGCGTCGGAATTGATCCCACCGGCGAAAAATTTCGACAATATTATCCACCCAAGGTTGACTTGATCCCGGACTTCTTTTCCGCCGATCTGGTAAGGGCGAGGTTTGGCGACCGCAAAGCGAAGGTCGTAACGTCGTTTTCGATGTTCTACGACCTTGAGGATCCATTAGGCTTCATGCGCCAGGTCCATGACGTTCTCGCGGACGACGGCGTGTGGGTCTTTGAACAAAGCTACATGCCCAGCATGCTGGACACCAATTCATTTGACACGGTTTGTCACGAGCATTTGGAGTTTTACGGCCTGACGCAAATCAAATGGATGGCCGATCGCGTCGATTTGCGTATCGTCGATGTCGAGTTCAACGCCATCAACGGCGGCAGCATTTCGGTCACCGTGATGAAGGGAGCCGGCGGGCACGTGGCAACCGCTGAGCTTCAACGCGCGCTCATGGCCGAGCGCGATGCCGGACTCGATACCTTGGCGCCGTTCATCGCCTTTGAAAAACGCGTCGTCGCGGCGCGGGCCGAACTTCGAACCTTTCTCGATGACGCTCGTGCCCAGGGCAAGACGGTTGCGGCGCTAGGGGCGTCGACTAAAGGCAACGTCCTGTTGCAATATTGCGGCGTGACCGCCGCCGACGTGTTCGCCGTCGGCGAGGTGAACCCCGATAAATTCGGCGCCTTCACACCTGGCGTTGGGTTGCCAATAATTTCCGAGCGCGAGCTCTTGGATCGTAAACCCGACTATCTCGTCGTGCTGCCGTGGCATTTCAGAGAATTTTTCGAACAATCGGCGGCGTTTAAAGACGTCAATCTAGTTTTTCCCCTGCCAAAGCTGTCGATCCGGACGGCGGCGCCGCTTTAAGTCTCGTGGTTGGCCGGCACGCCTTCGTTATACCCGCCTACGGCGACTCGCCCTATCTGGGCGATTGTTTACGCTCATTGCGCGAGCAAACTCGGTCTGCTGAGGTCTTGGTGACAACCTCGACACCCTCGCCCTTCGTCGATCGTATATCCCAAGCTTTCGCCGCACCCGTCGTCGTCAATCCGCGCCGGGTCGGTATCGCGGCGGATTGGAACTTTGCCCTGGCGGCGACGAGCGCGCGCTATGTGACTCTGGCGCACCAGGACGATACTTATCGGCCGACGTTTTTGCAGCGCAGCGTGGACGTATTGGCCGCTTCGCCCGATGCGGTCATATGTTTCACCGGCTATCTGGAAATCGATGATCGCGGCGTGCCCGTCGTCTCGAAAATTAGCCGGGTCAAACATTTGCTCGAGGCGGTCATGCTCGGCCAAGCAACATGCGTCAGTCCCGCGCGTCTGCGCGCCTTCCTCTCGCTGGGCAATCCGCTGCCCTGCTCGTCGGTCACTTTCGACCGCGCGCGGCTGCAAGGGTTCACCTTTTTGGATGCCTATCAATCCAATCTTGATTGGGATGCCTGGCTGAGGCTGATTGGCCTGGGTTTAAACGTCGTGCGTGTGCCCGAACCGCTGGTCGGGCGGCGGCATAATGCCCTGACCGAGACGTCGCGACTGATCCGCGACGGCGTGCGCGCCCGCGAAGATTTGCTGATGTTCCGTCGCTGCTGGCCACGTCCGCTCGCTGAACTCATCGCCTATGTCTATCGCGCCAGCTATTTGTAATCTTTATTACAGTCGGTGCCTCCACTGCGTTCGACAATATGAAGACCACGCGGCCCTGCTCAAGGTCGCCATCCGATATGCGGTGTCGGCGCGTCGCCAAATTGGCGATTAGCTAGCCATCAATCGCGGCGGAACAGACGACGACGATCCACTTCAGCTGATTAACTTCCTACGAAAGCTAAATTTCGATCAATACTTCTTTCACTCGGCTGCCGATTCTTACCCCCGCCACGTGCCGCTGCGCAATCTCCCCTATCTTGATGGCGGCCCGATAGACAAATGCAAAAATACGACGTTCCAGACGTTTCAAAATCCGTCGATCCTCAATCATAATATATTGACCAAATCTTCGGATTTCAGATCCCCCCTTCAAATACCGCAATAAAAGATAGCTGTTGAGCCTTTCCAGAAGAAATCCTCCGACGCGCCTTTGGATGCCGGGTCTTGAAACGTAGTACGCTGAATTTACAAATTCAGCTGCTTGTCGCAGTTTACCGAATATATCTTTGAAATTAACAACTGAGTATATCCCTGTCGAACAGGCTGGTATTAATGTGCTGGACGTTAAAAATTCCACCGCTTCAGCAGGTGTTATTATACGATTTTCTATTATGAATTTAGTAAAATTCAGCAAATCTTCCAAAATGTGGCTCATCGCATATTGAAATACAACACCATTTTCTAAGACAATGGCGTGATTAAATAGTTCTCCTTCACTAAATCGGCCAAATTCATTTGGGATATTTCGCAATCTCGAGGGTTGGATCCATGTCCAGGCACAATTCCATGACGCAACTCCCAATGGAGTGCTCGAGACAAACCGGCGGTATTGAAATAGTCTGATGTATTCAAAACCGTCGATTAATGTCTCTAGTTTATCGTGAAGCCACAATAGTTGTGCATACTCAGACAGCGTATGTCCGCGCTCCCCAAAAAAATCATCCGCGACCTGGATAACGCGTCTCGGTCCGCTCATCGGGACTGGCGACACCATCAAATCCACGTAATGATCAAAACGCTTCGGAAATGGCAAGTGGCTGACACATATGTTCAGCGTGTTGATTTTACTCACAGCGAAGCTACCATGCGGGGCGCCAATATCGTTGTAATATCTCGCCGGAATGTGTTGCGAAGTCGCGCATTTTTGCTCCAACACATGTGAATAGGAATCAAACACATTTCCACAATTGCCGTGCATCGATTCGCTCAACGTTGGCGATGGCGACGTGGCATGGCGTCCCACTTGCGGACGCCGTTTCTTGGCGCGGCGTCGATACCGCGCAACTATTCGCAG
>JANXWN010000115.1 GCA_025351125.1 Caulobacteraceae bacterium
TGAAAATCACCGCCCGCGACCTGATCGCGCTCAAGGTAATCGACCGGGTGATCGAAGAGCCGATCGGCGGCGCGCACGCCGATCGCGCGGCGGCGATCAAGTTGGTAGGGGATGCGGTGCAGGCTGAACTGGCGCCGCTCACCAAGCTTAAACCCGACGCGCTGCGCGAACAACGGGCCGAACGATTTTACGCGATTGGGCGGACCTAGAACCTCAGTGCTGACTTTCGGGCATTCGCACGATCAGGCCATCGAGCGCTTCGGTGACCTTGATCTGGCACGATAGGCGCGACGTCGGCTCAACATTTTCCGCGAAATCGAGCATGGACTCCTCCATCGCCGACTTGGCGCCGGTTTTGTCGGCCCAGGCTTCGTCCACGTAGACATGGCAGGTGGCGCAGGCGCAGGCGCCTCCGCAATCGGCGTCTATGCCTGGAATATTATTCTTCACCGCGCCTTCCATAACCGACAGGCCGACCTTCACGTCGATAGCGTGTTTGGCCCCGTTGTGCTCGACGTATGTAACTTTAGCCATAAGCTCCCCGCGGAATGAAGTCTAAGCGGCGACCTCTTTCATGGAAATGGCGCTATCTGCAAGCCTCTCGCGCGAGATTGGCCGCTTTTCGCCGATCAAGCGTCGTCCGGCCATGAATTCAGCCGGCGCATTGACCGCTTCCACCGCTTGGATCACATCGCCCTTCAAGTGAAACACGGCGAATTTCGCCGCCGCGATATCGCCCCGAACAAGGTGGTAATCGACGTTGAACGGGATGCCGGCGAATTGATATTTCAGATCATATTGATCGGACCAGTTCCACGTCACCTCGGGGGCGGGGGCGGGCCGCTCGGTAATCGCGCAGGCCGCCTGGCGCGCTTGTTCCAGGGCGTTGGCCACGCTCTCTAACCGGAACGAGCAGCCATAGAGCGGCAGGGGACGTTTGGTCACATCGCCGATCGCGAATACGGCCGGGTCGGCGGTGCGGGCATGCTCGTCCACCACGATTCCGCCGTCGCAGTCCAAGCCGGCGTCCTTGGCAATTTCCTCGTTCGGCGGCGCGCCGATGCCGATCAGTACTGCATCGCAAGGTATTACGCGACCGCCGGCCAGCCGCACACCGGTGACATGGCCGCCCGCGCCGACAAGCTCCTCAACCACCGCTCCAACCTCGAACGTCACGCCTCTGGCCCGATGGTAGTCGTTGAAGAAGGCGGAGATTTCAGCGCACGACACGCGCGCCAGAATGCGCGCCTCGCGCTCAATCACCACTGCGCCGCCGCCCAAAGCCAGCGCCGAGGCGGCCGCCTCCAACCCGATATATCCGCCGCCGATCACCGCCAACCTCTTGCCCGGGCCGAGCATCGCCTTCAGCGATTCGGCGTCGGCCGCCGATCTGAGGGTCAGAACGCCCCGCAAATCCGCGCCCGGCAACTGTAAGGTGCGCGCCCGCGCGCCGGTCGCGATGATCAGGCTGTCGTAGGTAAGCGTGCGACCGTCGGACAGGTTGACGACCCTTGTGCCTCGATCGATCGCGATCGCCTTCGCTCCGAGGACGAGGGTGATGGCGGCCTCCGCATAGAAACTACCCGGCCTGAGCGCCAGACTGTCGGCGTCCGTCTCCCCCTTCAGCCAAGCTTTTGAGAGCGGTGGGCGTTGATAGGGAGCTAGCGGCTCGTCCCCGATCAGCGTGATGGGGGCTTGGTATCCGTATTGCCGCAAAAGCGCCGCGACCGTGCCGCCGGCATGGCCCGCGCCAATGATGACAGTGCCGGACGGAGTTTTGCTCATTGCCATGAGATGCCGAGAAATGCGCGGTCCGTCAACGGATTGCGTGACGCCGCGGGGAAAGCATGCCGTTTGAGCTTCGCCACTCCGACACCGCTAAAACCGCGCAGTCACGTCCACGAACAGCTTACGCCCCGCCAGGCGATAAAACGATTGGGCGCCAAATTCGCTGGCGGTCACCGGCGGACGCTGATCTCCAAGGTTGGCAGCGTTGACCGACAGGCTGTAGCGATCCCGGCGATAGCCCACGCCGGCGTCGGCTGTAGCATAGGCGCCGACGCGGGCGGTGTTGGCGAGGTCCAAAAACCGCGGACCGATATAACTGAAGGTCGCCGACCCGAAGAAACCCTGCGGTGGCGCATAGATCACACCGATCGACGCCAAGGCGTGCGGCGAGAGTGTCAATTGGCGCCCGGAAACGTCGATATTCTCGCCTCCGACGGCCGCGACATAATGCGTAAAATGGGCATCGTGCCAACTGCCGGCGACCGTGACCGAGACTGACGGGGCGATTTGCCAGCGGCCCTCGGCCTCCACGCCGCGCAACCGATCGGCGCCGGCGTTTTGTAGGATATGATCGCCGTTCGCATTGGTGGTCGCCACCACCAGATTTTTAAAATCCATCGCGAACAGGCCAAGCTGATAATCCACCCGCCCGCCGCCGAGGCGACCCTTAAGGCCGACCTCGTAGCTTCGCGCGGTCTCGGGTTTCAGGATATCGGGTGTGTTATCGGGACCAAAGTCGATGGCGGCGGGCTTAAAGGTGTCGCGATAGTCGGCGAACAGTACAGCTTCGTCGGCCCCGCGGGTCCAAGCTTGGTAGGTTACGCCCGCCATACCCGACAGCCGCGTCACGCGGCGGCTTTGCGCGGCGAAAGTGTTCGCGGTCGCATCAAACCCGTCGATGTGGGTCGAACGCTTATGCTCCACGGTCTCGTTAAGCCTTAGGCCCGCGTTAAGGTCCCAGCGCGCGTCGATCTTCCAGTCCAATTGTGCGTATTCGCCGACGAACAAGCGGCGGTCATAAACGGTGTTTATTTCATCAACATGCAGGCTGGCGGCGCGCGGCAGGTTCCCGCCGCCGACGAGATCGGGATTATACCCGCCGTTTTGGCTGGCTTGGCTGCCGCGCCCGTAGAGCAAATCCAACCCCCAACTCAGGTTGGCGCCGCCGCCCAGGTTGCTGGTGATATGGCTGTCCAGATAGTCGTCGTCGATATTGCGGCCTTGAATCTGACTGTCGGCATTGACCAGATCGGTCCGCAAAAAACCCCGCACGTCGTCGGTGTGTGAATAGGCGAGAGAGGCGGTCGTGTCCCAGACTCCCAGCGGCGTCGGGTGAGAATAACCGATCACACCGTGATAGCGGGTCCCGTTCAGACGGGCGTCGGTCGGATTGTAGTTGGCGTCTAGCGGCGTCAGGGTGGTTAGGGCGTCGCCAATCCGCGGGACCGGACTGGGCGGAACGCCGCGGGTGATGTCCGCGCCCAGGTCGAAACGCAGCATTCCCCCCGCTACGGGCCCGGCGGCGCGATACAAAAACTGCACCTTGCGGGCGTGCGCGCGCGGATCGGAAAACCCGTCGCGCCGACCGCTGACCGATAGCGATTGCTTCAACGCCCCGACGTTCGGTAGGACCAACGACATCGAAGCGCGCCACGATCCGTTCGCGCCGTAGCCAGCGGTGACCTCGCGTGACGCTTGGCCCGCCGGATAGTGAATCACTTGAATCACGCCGACGAACGCCGTCGCGCCATAGACGACCGGCGCTGACCCCTTGAGTACTTCGATCCGCTCAACATTGGTCAGATCGAGATCGGGGATGGCCGGATTGAACGCACCGCCTAAGGGAACGCCGTCGACCACCAGCAAAAATGCGTCAAATTCATGCAGGCCCCAGAACGACGGCACGGCGCTTGCCGGTCCCAGATCGCCGCCGGACGGCGCTTCGACACCCGCCACGAGGGCGAGCGCCGTGTGTAGGTCGTCAACTTTGCGGGCACGCAATTCATCGCCGTTCAAGACCGAAATAAACGCCGCGACGCGGTCGGCGGATTCGGGAACCCGGGTGGCGGTGACTTCAACCTCGCGGGAATCGGATGGCTCTGCTTTGGCCGGTAAACTTCCGGCTAGAACAATCGTCGTTGCGAACGCGAGGGCGCCCCAACCCGCCTGTGAGTCACGCATCACGGTCGCCGAACCGGGTCGTCGCCCTATTTTCGGCCCGCCGCCTTGCGGGCGGCGTATTTAGCGTCGCGTTTGGCCTTTTGCTCGGCTTTGGTGAGGGCCTTGCGCTCTTTGCGGTCACCGCGTTTGGCTTCCAGATCAGCAAGTTCCCGCGCTTCGGCGGCGAGACGCGACTGTTCCTTCGCCTCGACCCGCGCGGCGCGCACGGTTTCCAGTTGCCGCTCGCGAATTTGTTCGCGGGTCTCGAAAACTTCGGCGGCGACCGTGGGTTTGGGGCGGAGTTTCGCCACCAAGGCTTTCTTGGCTTCGGCGGCGGCGGCGATACGCGCGTCGTGCCCGGTTTTCAACGGATCTTTCATAGGTCCTTCTGGATGGTGGATGCCGCGCCTTCAAAGCCGAAAT
>JANXWN010000152.1 GCA_025351125.1 Caulobacteraceae bacterium
CCGTATTTGCCGGCGAGCGTCATGCCCGACGGCGAAATCTGCGATGCGATGACGAACGGCATGTCCTCCTGCAACGGGAGTAACTGCAACGCTGCGTCGTTCATCGTGAACCAGTCGCTCTTGGCGGTGACGCGCTCGCCCTTGAACATGCGGCGGATCAGGCCGATCGCCTCGTCCTGCCGGTCACGTTGCGTCATCGGATCGATGCCGAGCGTATGCGCATCCGACGCCAACGCGCCGGGACCGGAGCCGAAGATGGCGCGGCCCCCGGTCATGTGGTCGAGCTGCACCATGCGTTGCGCATACGCTCGGCATCGATCCGATGACGCAACGCGATCGCCAGGACGAGGCGATCGCGGTCATTCGCCGGCTGTTCAACGGCGAGCGCGTGACGGCCAAGAGCGACTGGTTCACCATGAACGATGCCGCGCTGCAAATCCTGCCGATGCAGGAAGAGATGCCATTCGTGGTGGCGTCGCAGATCTCGCCGTCGGGCATGACGCTGGCCGGCAAATACGGCATTGGCATCATTTCGCTGGGCTCGATGTCGACGCAAGGCCTGATGGCGTTGCCGACGCAATGGGGATTTGCCGAGGACGCGGCGAAGAAGCACGGCACCACCGTCAGCCGATCGAACTGGCGCGTGCTGTTGAGCTGGCACATCGCCGAGACCCGCGAACAGGCGCAGCGAGAAGCCGGCGCCGGACTGCTGCGCTGGCACAACGAATACAATGTCGGCACGCTAATGCGACCCGGCGCCTTACCCTATGCGAGTCCGGACGATGCGGTCGATCAGACCGCCTTTGCCGAAGGCGCCGCGGGGGTAATCGGTACGCCCGACGACTTGATCAAAGCAGTCCGCGATTTGATCGAGGTCAGCGGCGGCTTTGGCACGGTGATCGGCTTTGCGCACGACTGGGCCAATCGTGAGAACACCCGCCGCAGCTGGGATCTGGTGGCGCGGCATGTGATTCCAGAGGTTAACGGCCTGCTCGAGGGCTATCGCGCCTCGCGGCAATACGTCATCGATCATCGCGAGTCGTTTGACCGCGCGGGCGAGGCGGTGATGCGAAAAATCATGGATCACGACGCGGCGGCCGCCGCCCTGCGTGTCACCCTGGCCGGCGCGACCGCCATGCCGGCCGGGCACGCCCCCGACCTGCAAAAAGCCAAGGCGGAGTAGCGGAATTCTTTTTCCTCTACCGTTAGGGGGTTCCCGAGGCGGCGCGTAGCGTCATAATGGGAGGGCGTTATCGCGTGCGGAAGCGTGCTACCGCTTGGATTTTGGGGTCGCGTGCGAAATCGGCCGGAGCGATGAACCCCAGACCGTCCCATTGAATCTGAATACCGATCCGATCGAAGCATTTGGCGACGTATTCAGAGCAAATGTATTCGTCGTCGGCGCCCAAGGTCTTGGGCATATGACGCTTGAAGCGGCCTAGCATAATCCGCGTCGCGATCTTGACCACCTCGCCCAGCGAAAACTTGTCGCCCATGCGGTCGACCGCGAAATCGGTCATGCGGCGGAGCGCATCCTGGTTGGACGCCGATTGCGAGGCCGCGAGGTCGTCATGCCGCGCCAGAACGATCTTTCCGGGATAGGGTTTGGCCCCGCTGCTGGTTTGGCTGATGAAACGCTCCAGAGAGACGGCGTGCACGCCCATTTGCTGAACGCACTCGAAGGCCACGATCCGCCCCAACGACGGCCACCGATAGGCCAAGGCCACATGGCTCCACGGGCTTTGGGTGCTCCACCCGATCAGACGCGAAGCGGGATCGCGCGCTGCGCACATCAGAATGTCGCCGTCGCGGACTCGCCGCGAAATTTCCGCGTACGGCTCGTCGGGCAACCGCGTGAGGACGTCGTCGCTAAAGGCCATGCTTGCCGCCCTACGCCCTGACCGCCGGAAGTCAAGGTAGTCGCCGCAACCCCCTTGCCGCCCACACCCTGTATTCAGTCCGCGCAGGTTTATTTTACCCGCACGCGGGCTTCGGCGCGGCGTCCGTCGGCGTCGATAACGATGATGCGGTAAAATCCAGGGCCGGACGGGCGCCAGACGGCCCGCCCGCTGACCGGATCAAGAGGGATCGCGGCGCCGTCGACATACCAGGCGAGGGCTTCGCCGCGCGCCGCCAGCGTCAAGCCGCGCGCGGCCGGCCCAAAGCCATCGGCCATCACCGTCGCGCTATTTGGGGGGAAGATCAGGCGCGGGCCTGGACGGTCGATGTCCAATTGGGTCAGGGCGGTCGGCGCGCCCTTCGGGCCAAGCGATCGCGGCGCCGCGCGCGGAGCGCCGATCTGGTCGGCCACGTCGAACAACAGCGGCAGGGCGGCGGCGCGTCCGGTCAGGCCGGGGTCGCGCGCCCCGCCGTCGGCCCGCCCGGTCCATACCGCGATCACATAACCTCCCACCACCGCGGCCGCGACGGCGTCGCGAAAGGCGTACGAGGTGCCGGTCTTGAAGGCGATGCCCGGTCCGCCTTGGGTCAGGGCGGCGGGGATGCGGCCCTTGGGCGCCGGGCCTTCGCGCAGGATGTCGAGTACTTGGCGAGCCGCTTCGGGGCGTAGCAGCCGGCGTCCGGCGCTGTTGATCGTCCGGTCCGCGTCCGCCTCGCTCCACGCCAAGGGTTTGATCACCCCGCCGTCGCCCAAAGCAGCGTAAAGCAGGACCAGATCGCGCAATGACAGGCCCTCGCCGCCCAGCGCCAAGGCCAGTCCGGCGTCGCTGAAGGCCGCCTTAGGTCGCACGAGCTTGACGCCCATGGCCTGCAGCCGCGCCTCGAACGCCGGGGCGCCGATCTTGCTCAGCAGCGTGACGGCGGGGACGTTAAGAGAATAGATCAGGGCCTCGCGGGCGGTGACCTTGCCGTGAAACGTGCGGTCGAAATCTTCCGGCTGATAGTCGACGAAGCGGCGCGGGGCGTCGTCGATGCGCGTGTCGGGCGCGGCCAGACCTTCATCGAAGGCGAGGGCGTAGATCAGCGGCTTCAGCGCCGAGCCAGGCGAACGCAGGGCGCGGGTCATGTCGATCCAGCCGCCCGGACGATCCAATCCGCCCGAACCGATCGCGGCGCGCACGGCGCGGGTCTTGATCTCCACCACCAGAACGGCGACGACGGTCTTGTCGCCCTGCGCGCGGGCGGCGGCGACGGCGAGAGGCTCCAGGCGGCGTTGTAGGTCGCCATCCAAGGTACTGACCACCGACGCCTGATGGGCGGGCGCGGCGGCGGCCAATTGCCCGGCGACGTGCCAAGCCAAAGCCGGAAACGGCTCGCGGCGCGGCAGAGGCTCGCTCGCCGCCTCCCGCGCCGCGCCAGGTTCGATCAGGCCGGCCCCCACCATGCGCGCCAGCACCCGCGCGCGCGCCGCGCGGGCGGCCCCGGGCCGCCGATCAGGGCGTCGCGCTTCGGGGGATTGCGGCAAGGCGATCAGCAGTGCCTGCTCGCCGTCGGTCAAGGCGCTGGGCTCATGGCCGAAATAGGCGAGGGAGGCGGCTCGCACCCCCTCCAAATTGCCGCCATAGGGCGCGAGGGTCAGATAGAGGGCGAGGATTTGCCGTTTGGGATAGCGCGCCTCGAGTTGCAGGGCGCGGATCATCTCGATCAGCTTTGCGCCGAGGCTGCGGGGGTGCGGGCTGAGCAGACGCGCGGTCTGCATAGTCAAGGTCGAGGCGCCGGAGGTGGGGTGCCCGTGCCTCGCCGCCGAGGCGACGGCGCGAGCCACGGCGAGCGGATCCACCCCGGGGTGCAGCGCAAACCGTCCGTCCTCCATCCGTGTCAGCCGATCCAGGAAGATGGGATCGATCCGTTCCAGATCGGCGCGAATCCGCCAACGTCCATTCTCCACCGGCAGGGCGCGCAGCCAGGCGCCGCGCCGGTCCAACACCACCGGGCTGGACCGCGCGCCGCGCGCCAGATCGGGCGGGAAGACGGTATTGAGTGTCATCAACCCCGTCTCAATCGCCAGCAGGCCAATGAGTGAACAGACGGCAATGCTTTGCCTCCCTTTCATGGGGAGGGTGGACCGCCCTCGGGTCGCGCAAAGCGCGCGCCCGAGGACAGGCTCCGCGGGACGGGTGGGGAAGTGACCTGGCGATCGAATGCGTTTGGGATGATCCCTGCTTGCCCACCCCGGTGACTTGCGCGACTCGCCCTCCCCATGAAGGGGAGGGAAAGAGAATGAGCTTCCGACGCCGTCTCCCTCACCCCGATGGCGCCACGGCGAGGCGGCCAGCGGCGGTGCGGGCGTTGATGCCGGGATGGTACATGTCGAACACCTCGGCGCCGGGCAGGAAGAAGCCGCCGGGGGTCACGGCGCGGGCGATATAGGCGAAGGCGTAGGGTTGGTTACCGTTCAGGGACAGGGTGGCGACATAGCGGTCGTCGCGTTTTTCCTGGGCGCTCGGCGCCGTTAGCTTGCCGAGGAATTTGAACGGGCCGTCGATGGCGTCTTGCGGACCCAAGGACGACTCGATCTCGAAGCCGGCGGGTAGAGCGTCGTTGACGGCGAGGGCGACCGTTCGGCCTTGTTGCGAGGCGCCGGAAATGCGCACGATAATGCGGTCGCCTTGCCGCACGGCCGCCAAGTTTACCGGTGCGCCGCTCAGCGTATAGAAACTCTTCGCCACCGTCAGTCCACTGGCTGCCGCGCCCGGCGCGGTGAGCGGCGTGCCGCGCACCGTCACTGTTCGCCACAGGACCCCGGTTCCGGCGTTGACGAACCGCGCGGCGGCCAGTTGTCCGACCGCCCAGCGCGGCGCGCCGCCGACGGGGGCCAGAGCAGACGCCCCGCCGGCGACGATGCGCATCGGTCCGGCGGCGCGCAGCATATAATGCGCGGCCTCCAATAGGCGGGCTTCCTCTTGCGTATTGAGCTGATCGGGGTTTTTGACCGCGCCGTCCAGGCGACCTTGCAGGCCGCGGGCGATATCGAGCTCGCCGGCCTGATAGGCCAGGGCGATCACCCCCGCCAAATCACGCAACGGACTCTGATACCAATCATTGGCGTCCTTATAGCCCAGCGCGGCGGCGGCTTGCCGCAAGGACGAGTGGGCGCGGGCGTGGTCGCCCATCGCCGCCAATCCGGCCCCGACCTGCGCCATCGCCAGGGGCGAAGCCTCGTCCTTCATCTGCACGTCGTGCCACCAGCGCAGACGCGGCAAATCGCCCTTACCCGCCTTGGCCAAGACGTAGAGCGCGTAGGCGGAGGCGCGCGAGCGCAGGCGTTTGGTCGTGGCTTCGGCATCGGCCTTGTCGCGGGCCCAGCCGACGTCATAGCTCATTTTGTACGAGACTTCGGCGAAGCCGTCGGGTCGGCTGATTTGGCGCATGGCGGCCAGGGCGCGACCCATCGCCTCGTCGGTGACCGGTCCGCCGCGTAGCTTGGCTTCCCACAAAAAGTCGGTGGCGTAGGCTCCCAACCACGGGTCGGCGGCGCCGTCGCCGACGCTCCACAAGCCGAACGCGCCGTCGAGACCTTGCCGGTCCAACAGTTTGCCGACCGCATCGGCCAAGCCCCGGCGCGCGGTCGGGTCGCGCGCCAAATCGTCGGCGTACAACAGCGGATAACCGACCGACGTCAGTTGCTCGGTGCAGCCAAAGCCATAGTGCGACAGGGCCAGCGCCACCGCCGCCGGATCAAAACCATTGAATGGCGAATAGCTGACCTGCAGATCGACATCGCCCGCCGCCAAGCCCGCCAATAGAGCGGGGGAGGGGGTGAAGGCGTCGCCGGGCTTCTGCAGTTCCGTGGTGGTGCGGGTGATCGCGCCCCAGCCCAATCGGGTCTGAATGTCATAGGATTTGGCTGTGCTGAAGCCAGGGCCATCAACCTGAAATCCGACCTTGCCGATCCCGGTTTGATGCGGCGCGGCGAAGGCGATCAGTTGGGCGACGCGTTGGCCGAGCAACAAGTGAACGACCTTTTTGAACCCGGTCCAAACGCCGCCGCCGGCCACGGTTTGGGCGGTATAGTCGCCCGCTTTGCCTTCCAGATTGTGCAATTCCAAGGTCGCCATGGGCGTGTCGCCGGGACTGAGGAAGCGCGGCAGGTTGAGATCGGCGACCAAGGGTTCGCGCACGGTGATGGCCTGCGAGCCCGAACCGACCGCCTTGTCGCTCCAGGCGACCGCCATAATGCGCAATTGACCGTTGAACGCGCCCGGCGGCAGCTTGACCGTGACGCGCCCGTCGAAGCCGGTCTTCACCACGCCCGACCACAGGGCGACGGTCTTGACCGGCGTCACCGTCAGGCCTTGCGCGCCCAATTCGTCGCCGCCGAAATTGACCCCGGCCGGCGCCCCCAGATTGGCGTCGAGCAGGCGGCCGTAATCGTCGCGGTATTCCACGGTGAGCGCCCGCTTGCCAAAATACCATTTCGCCGGATCGGGGCTGTCATATTTGGTCAGGGCCAATATGCCTTCGTCGACGGCGGCGACCGTGACAAAGGCCGTCTGACCAAAGCCGAGACCTTTGACCTGCAAGGGAACGTTGACCGGCGTGTGCGAGTCGATCTTGGCGGGCGTACCGATCTCGACCGTCAAGCGTCGGTCCTTGGGATTGAGCGGCACCCAGATCAGACCCAGCGCCCGGCGCGGCTGTGGCGTGACGCCCGGATTGCGCGGCTGAATTATGCTGACCAGTACATAGGCCCCGCCGCCCCAGGCCGCCGAGGTCTTCAGGCGCACCGCGCCACCGTCGGCGCCGATCGTTTGGGTCTTGAAGTCGATCACATGATCGGTCGCGACGGCGATCTGCGCCTCACCCGCATAAGGTCCCTTGATGGTGAGGTTGACGGTGTCGCCCTGCGCATAGTCCTGGGCGCCGGGTTTCAAGCGCACCTGATCGGGGGCCTCGACGTCCTGCGTCGATTCGCCCCATCCGGCCGAAAACCGCCGCAGCGTACGCGCGCCGTCGGCGGCGGTCAGTTCCAGGCGATAGTCGCCCCAACCCAACCGCCGATTGATCCGCGTCGCCGGGCCCGCGCCGACGGCGACGACGTCGCGCGCCACCACGATGTCGCGGCTGGAACGGCGCCATTGCCAGCGACCGTCCTGCTGGAACCAGTCGTATGTCCAGCTTTCATGGATCAGGCTGTAGCTCACGCCGTTCGCGGCGATCCGCCGACCGGCGGGATCCACCGCGATAATATTGAAGCTCACCGGCGCGTCTCGTCCGCCTGTGGCTTCGCCGGCGTCGACCTTGACGCCCAGATACAGCGGCTTGGTGCGGATATTCAGCGCCAGACCTTGGCGGACCGGTCGACCGCCCGGCTCGAACACCGAGGCGGTCACCGCCGCCACCAGCGGATCGGCGGTCTCGCCGGCCGCTGACGCTGCCAGATTGAGGCCCGCGTGACCGGCGCCGTCGGTCACCGACGAACCAAGTTCAACCAGTTTCTCTTCGAATGGTTTGACCTGATCGCCCCATTGATATCCGACGTATTGCGGGAAAGGGGCGGGATCGACGCGCAGGCGCGCCTCGCCGTCGGTCTTCAGACCCGATCCGATCGCGCCGTATAAAAAGCGCGCGGTGACATCGACCGGCCGGGTCTCGCCGGCGACAACCGGAGCGGCGGAGTGTCCGTTGGCGGTCACCGCCAACCTTTGCGGCGCGAAGTCCTCGACTGAAAACGACATCTCGCCCGCCGCTGCCGTATAGCCGTCGATGTGCAGTTCCGCCGTCCAATGCCCGCGCGGCGCGCTTTTGGGCAGATCGACATCGGCGACCACCGCGCCGCCGTCGGCGTCGCCGAACAGGTAACGCCTAAACTCCACGCCCGACGGACGTTTGACCAACAAATAGCCCTTGCGGTTATTAACCGCCTGCGACGATCGATCCCGCACCAGAGCGCTCAAGTGCACGCGCTCGCCTGGTCGATAAATACCGCGATCGCTGTAGACAAAGCCGTCGACGGCGGTTGCCGGCGTGCGACCCTCGAGCGGGCCGGCGGTGTCGCGCCCGCCGCCGCTTTGCTTGGAAAGATCCAGCGGCGAGCGATCCAGATCGAGCACCGCCAGATCGCCTTGCGGGCCGTAAGCCAGAATCATTTTCGCCGCGCTCGCGCCTTCGCCGGCCAAAAGAGCGTGGGCGAACGCCGCGCGACCCGAGGCCTCGGTTCGCGCTTCGCCCAGGGTCTCGCCATCCTTCGCAAGCAAGACCACCCGCAAGCCGCCCAGGGTCTTGGCGGTTTTCAGCGAGCGAACCACCACGTCCAGCGAGTCTGCGCCGCTGTAGGCGGTCAACGCCATGTCGGTGAACATCACCCAGCGCCGGGCCTGCGCCGACTGGTTTTGACCGCCCGATTTGTCGAGCAAATCACGGCCGCCGGACGCGTCCTTCGCCTTGATGACATACCCGCCCGGCGTCATGGTTTTCAGCACCGCGCCCAACGGGAAGACGGTTGTCGTCCGGGTCGCCGGGTCGCCGTTGACAGTAACGAAACCCTTCCACACCACCCGGCCCTCGTCGTCGGGACTGTCGTCGCCATAGTCGTCCGCATACTGACCATCACCGGTCGGGCTGGGTGCGCTGATCGACTTGCGCACCAGATTGCGATCCGGCACACGCCAAACTTCAATGGCGAGCTTTTTGACATTGACGGTTTCAAGACCGACGCCGTCGGAATCCTCGCGCGGGAGAATCACGCCCGATCCCGCGAAACCGACATAGGGCGGCTTATCGCCAAAGGCAAAATCAACGTCGGCGTTGGCCGCCAAGGTGTTGCCCGCCTTGTCCGGCAGGCCCTTGAGCAAGGTGATGTGGCGATCGGCGAAACCGATGCCGCCCAGGCAGATTTCGTCGCCGCGCACCGTCACCGCCGGCTTGTGATCGAGTTCCGGGGTGATCAAGACGTCGTCGCCATAGGCCTTGCCGGGATCGAGCGGGCGGGTCATTTGCACGCAGGCCAGGGGTTGGCCCGCCGAACTATCGAGCCGGGTCCGCCACACCGCAAAGCCCTCCGGCTTGGGCGCGCCGGGCCGCGCGGCTCCGCCGCCGCGAGGGTGTCTGAACAACGCCCAACCGTCGCCGGCCGGCGCGCCGCTCGACCCCTGCGGCCTGAATGCGCCGTCTGACACCTTGGCGGCCAAAAACCCGGTCCCCAAGCCGATGCTCAAGCACGCCAACCCCGCCGCCCACAACCGGTTCATCCCGCCACCCCCACCGGCGCGCGATCGTGCCGGACGAAGGGATAGGAGCCCACGCCGGCGGCTGCGTCAATCGGGAGTCTTGGGGCGGGGGTGTGCGTGTTTTAGGGCGAGGGTGCGATCAGTTCGCTTCGCGCAGGCCGGGTGTCGCGCGGCAAACCGGAGGCGCTTTAATCCCGAACGGTCAAACCTCAAGGCACGGCGTCCCGAACGGCGCTGACCGTAATTGCCGACCGATCTTTACGACGCGATTTATCGCCGCGCTCGTGCCGCCACACCCGTGCCGGCGGCACGAATCGACTCCGAACGCATGTATTCGTCAGACGAAAAATACGAAACCGCAAAAACCAGGCCCCTGAAATTGACGGTTGACTTGACTATGCTTTGTGTTAACACTTTTTAACCATCCGTCAGCCCCATTTACGCGAGAACGTGCGATGAAAACGAAGCCCATGTCTCTGGCGCTCGGCGCCCTTTCAATAGCAATCACATTTTCGGCGACGCAGGCGGGCGCCGTCGCTATCGTCAACGGCGGCTTCGAGGCGCAAGCTGCCAGCGTGCCGGCCAACTATGTTCTAGCCGGGCCGATCACCGGGTGGAACGGCGGGACTTATCTAACCTCGGCCGGATACTATTCGGCGACGCCGCCGGAAGGGCGGATTTTCGCGCTGGTCGGCAACGGGATCGATACCGGTGGCTCTCATTTGTCGCAAACGATTACCGGCCTGACGTCCGGCGCCCGTTACACCGTACGGTTCGCCATCGGCAGCGAGGATTTCGTCATTCCCGGCACCGTCGAACAGGTCAATGTGTGGATGTCGACGGGTTCGGCTTCGGCATCGCAAATCTACAGCGCGCCGATCAGTTCGAATACGACGTCTTTCGGGCCCGGCCCGTTGTGGGATCATTGGGGTTATTTCAACTATAGCTTCGTCGCCAACGCGTCGAGCGCGACGCTGAATTTCGAACAGACCTCTGCGACGACGGGGGCTGGCGATACGGGTCTCGACGATGTTTCGATCTCCAGCGGAACGCCCGAACCTGCTGCTTGGGCTATGATGCTGTTGGGAACCGCCGGACTAGGCGGAGTGCTGCGCCGTCGGCGGCAGGTCGTCGGGTAAATCCCGCATCGCGTCGTTCTGGACGCGGCTGTCGTCACTAAGGTTGGTTCGCTCGCCGGCAAACCGGACTCGTCGAGCGCGAACGCGAATTTTTTTCGCGCCCGGCGGAGGCGATAGCGCGGCTTGGCCGAACACGTAGCGCAGCCGCGGCGTGCGCATTTAAACCGGCTCGCCCGCGCGGAACAAAATCATCAGGACATCGTTCTCGTGCGTAAGCGAAGGGGAGCTTTCCATGCGTTCAGACGATCCCAGCGTGTCGCGCCGCACCCTCGTCGGTGGAGCCGGCCTCGGCTTGGTGACCGCGGCGTCGACGGCCGCGGCGCAGGCGACACCGCAGCTGACCGCGGCGCCTTTTCAGGACCCCACCACGAAATATCCGAGGCCGCCTTTTCAACGGCAATCGCAACCGTGGCCCGGTTTGGCCGGGAAAATGGATCCCCGCCCTGACCATGGCGAAAAAAGCTATAAAGGCTCGGGACGGCTCAAGGGTCGCAAGGCGCTGATCACCGGCGGCGATTCCGGTATGGGCCGCGCCGCCGCCATCGCTTTTGCCCGCGAAGGCGCCGATGTCGCCATTAATTATTACCCGACGGAAGAGCCCGATGCGCGCGAAGTGATGGCGCTGATCAAGGCCGAAGGGCGCGTCGGCCTAGCGATCCCGGGCGATCTTCGCCACGAAGCGTTTTGCGAGGATCTCGTGGCCAAGGCCGTTCAAGGCCTGGGCGGTTTGGATATCGTCGTCAGCAATGCTGGACGGCAGCAAACCCACGCCTCGATCCTGGATATCTCCACCGAGCAGTTCGACTGGACGATGAAGACCAATATTTACGCCCCGTTTTGGATCATCAAGGCGGCCTTGCCTCACCTCAATCCCGGTTCATCGATCATCGCGACGACATCTGAGCAGGCTTACGACCCGTCCGCCGAGCTTTACGACTATGCACAAACCAAGGCCGCCACGACCAATTTCGTGAAATCGCTGGCCAAGCAACTGGGGCCCAAAGGAATCCGCGTCAACGGCGTCGCGCCGGGCCCGATCTGGACGGCGTTGCAGGTATCCGGCGGGGCGACGCAGGAAAAACTGCAGATGTTCGGCGGTCAGACGCCCCTCGGCCGGCCAGGTCAACCGGCCGAATTGGGCTCTATCTACGTGCAACTAGCGGCGAGCGACGCGAGCTATGCCAACGGTCAAGTCTACGGCGCCGCCGGCGGCGCAGGACAACCGTAGAGCGACCTCTCTTCCCCTCCCGGGGGAGGCGACTCGGCGTCAGCCGAGCGCTGGGAGGCGCCGCCACACCGAAGATCCGCGTGGCGGGCGCACCCTTCGTCTCGCGCGAGAGGGCGCGAGCCACTTCCCCCAGAGGGGGCAGAGAAAGATTCTAAAACTCGCCTCTCTTGCCTCGGCGGGGGCTTCGCGCAACGCGCTTGACCGGGGACGCCGAACAGGGCTCCCTCAGGCGATATTCCGTAATTGTGAGACCCGCCCGTGAACCTTGCCGACGTTAAGACCCTGGCCGCGGCGATGCGCGCCGAAATCGCCAAGGCGGTGGTGGGGCAGACGCCGACCGTCGATCTGATGCTGACCGCGCTTTTGGCGGGCGGGCATGTGCTGTTGGAGGGGCCGCCGGGCACGGCCAAGACTTTTTTGGCGCAGTGTTTCGCGCGCACCGTGGGGCTGCGATACGGGCGGATCCAGTTCACGCCGGACTTGATGCCGGGCGACATTCTGGGGGGCAACGTGTTCAACTTTCAGACCAGCACGTTTTCGCTGACCAAAGGCCCGATCTTCCGCGAGCTTTTGCTGGCCGACGAAATCAATCGCACGCCGCCCAAGACGCAGGCCGCCCTGCTCGAAGCGATGCAGGAGCGCAGCGTGACGCTGGACGGCGTTCGCCACGCCCTGAGCCCCCGCTTTACCGTGGTGGCGACGCAGAACCCGATCGAGCAACAGGGCACCTATCCCTTGCCGGAAGCGCAATTGGATCGGTTCTTGTTCAAACAGACCCTGCCCTACCCGAGCCTTGAGGAGGAGCGATTGATCGTGACCCGGCACGGCGCGCGCGCGGGCAATCCCGATCCGGTCGACCTGGGGGTCGGCGTGGTGGCCGACACGGACGCCATCGCCGGCGCCGTCGCGGCGGTCGCCGGCGTTCGTCTGACCGAGGAGATCGCCGAATATGTCATCGGCTTGATCCGCGTCACCCGCGAAACCGCCGAAATAGAGACCGGCGCCAGCCCGCGCGCCGGCGCCATGCTGGCCTTGGCGTCGCGGGCGCGGGCGGCGCTGGAAGGCCGCGATTACGTGATCCCCGACGATGTCAAAGCCCTAGTTCTGCCGGCCTTGCGCCACCGGATTATCCTCTCGCCGGCCGCCGAAATCGAGGGCCGTAGCGTCGATGATACCCTCAAGACCCTGATCGAGCGGGTCGAGGCGCCGCGGTGACGGCGTTGGAACCGGCGTCCCGTCGGGTCCAACGGTGATCTATCCGACCCGTCGGGCGATCATTTTGGCGGCGGCGGGGGCGCCGGTTTCTCTGCTCGTCGGCTTGATCGCGCCAGGCTATTGGGTGTCGGTCGCCGCTTGGCTGGCTCTGGTCATCGGCCTGATCATGGTCGACGCCCTGATCGGACCCGCGCGCGGCGCCGCGACGGTCGTGGTAACCGCTCCGACAGTGTTGGGCATGGGGGCGCAAGAAACGGCGGTCTTTCGCGCCGTGTTCGACCGCGCGGCGCCGCGTCAGGCGCAGATCACCGCCCAAACCAACGGGCGATTGTCGTTGGCGCCTGGGCCGGCGATCCTTCGATTTGCCGGCGCGACCGGGGAGGCCGACGTGGCGCTCTCGTCAGTTAGACGCGGCGAGGGAGAGATATTGACGCTGTGGCTGCGTTGGCAGGGCGTGTTGGGCCTGGTTTGGATGCAGATTCGCGAGGCGCCGCACCGCAAAGTCATCGTCGCGCCCGACGTGCAAGCAGTGAAGAGCCGCGCCATGATCCTGTTCGCCCGCGACGCGCAGCAAGGCGTCAAGCTGCAGCGCGACACCGGCGAAGGCTCGG
This sequence comes from Caulobacteraceae bacterium, assembly GCA_025351125.1. Taxonomy (GTDB): domain Bacteria; phylum Pseudomonadota; class Alphaproteobacteria; order Caulobacterales; family Caulobacteraceae; genus Acaudatibacter. The sequence goes on from JANXWN010000152.1 coordinate 13,322, forward strand.
AGTTCCACGCTCTGCGCGAAGTCGACGGCGCCACCGACCCGCGTGTGATCGACTGGAAGCAATCGGCCCGCCACGGCACCCTGCTCGGCAAGGAGTTTCGCACCGACCGCAACCACCCGGTGGTGTTGGCCGTCGATACGGGACGGGCGATGTGCGAGCCGCTGCTGGGCCAACCGCGGGTCGATCGCGCCATTAACGCCGCTCTGCTGCTGGCCTACGTCAGTTTGAAATGCGGCGATCCGGCCGGCGCGTTCGGGTTCGATGCGCGACCGCGCGGTTTTTCCGGCATCGTCTCCGGCCCGGCGGCGTTTCCACGGCTGCAACGCCAACTGGCGTCGCTCGACTATAGCCAAGAAGAGACCAATTACACGCTTGGGCTGACGCAATTGGGGGTAAGTCTTCGCCGCCGCTCGCTAGTAGTGGTGTTCACCGATTTCGCCGACTCCACAACGGCGGAGTTGATGGTGGAAAACCTGACGCGGCTGCTGCGCCGGCACGTCGTGCTGTTCGTGGTCATGCGCGACGAGGAGTTGGAGTCTTTGGCCCGCGCCGAGCCGGTCGATGCGGCCGCGGTGTCGCGGGCGGTGACCGCGCGCGGCTTGCTCAAGAGCCGGGAGGTGGTGATCACGCGCCTGGCGCGGCTGGGCGTGCACGTGGTCGACGCTCCCGCCCCGCGGATCGGATCGGCGCTGATCGGGGCCTATCTCGACTTGAAGCGAAAGGATTTGCTGTGAGCGGCGGCGAACTTCGCAGCGGACGCTTTCGCACCGAACGCGAAGCCGACTGGCGCCGGCTGGAGAGCCTGTTGACGCGCGCGGAACGCGGGCGCGCTTCTCGCCTGAGCGACGCCGAGTTGTTGGAACTGCCGCAACTCTACCGCGCCGCCCTGTCATCGCTGTCGGTGGCGCGCGCGACGGCGTTGGACGCTAGCCTGATCGCCTATCTTGAGGGCTTGGCGACGAGGGCGTATTTTTTCGTTTACGGCACGCGCGCCCGGTTACGAGAGCGGCTGGCAGGGTTTTTCCGGCGCGATTGGCCGGCGGCGGTGCGCGGCCTGTGGCGCGAAACGCTGGCGTCGGCCGTGATCTTCGCCGCGGCGGTGCTCGTCGGCTATGTCTTGGTGATCCACGACCCCGATTGGTACGGCTCGATCATGCCCGGCGTGTTTGCGCAGGGCGGCCGCGACCCGGCCGCTTCGACCGCGTTTCTGAAATCGATTTTGTACGACACGTCGCACAATGATCAGTTGTCGTCCTTCGCGACGCATTTGTTCACCAACAACGCCACGGTGGCGATCATGGCGTTCGCCCTCGGCTTCGCCTTTTGCATCCCCAGCGTCTTGCTCGTGGCGCAACAGGGATTGATCCTCGGTGCCTTGGTCGCGCTGTATGTGTCGCGTGGGCTCGGCTTCGAGTTGGGCGGCTGGCTGATGATCCACGGCGTCACTGAACTGTTCGCGATCATTTTGGCGGGCGCCGCCGGAATCAAGATCGGTTGGGCGGTGATTTTCCCCGGCGGGCGCCCGCGGCTCGAGGCCGCCGCCGCTTCGGGGCGTACCACCGGCGCGGTGATGGCGGGCGTGGTGGTGATGCTGATGTTCGCGGGCATATTGGAAGGCGTGGGTCGCCAAACCATCACCCTGGACTGGGCGCGCTGGTCAATCGCCTGGGTTAGTCTGACGTTGTGGTTGGGCTATTTCTATCTGGCGCGCGAGCGGCTCGCATGACCACGCCGCATCCGGCGGAGGCGGCCCCGGACCAATCCCTGGTCCGAGCGCTAATTACTCCAGAGGGCGTCGATCTGCGCCTGACTTTGGGATCGGCGGGTGAGCGGGCGGCCGCCTTTTTACTCGATTTGCTGTTCATCGCCGCCGCCTTGATCACCCTGGCCATCCTCACGCAGGCGGCGCTGGCAAGCATGAAACGCCAGAGCAAGGAGGTGGTCGAGATGATCTGGATCCTCGGGGCCTTCGGACTTCGCAGCGGCTATTTTATTCTCTTCGAACTGACCGGCCGCGCCGCGACGTTAGGAAAACGCGCGCTGGGCCTGCGGGTGGTGGCCCGCGATGGCGGACGGCTGACGGCGGAGGCGATCTTCGCACGCAACGCCTTGCGGGAGATCGAAGTATTCCTGCCCTTGAGTTTTCTGGCCATGTCGGCCTTGGCCGGCGATCCGGCGGACGGCGTCGCCCTATTGATGGCGGTTATTTGGTCGGGCGTCTTTTTGCTGTTTCCGCTCTTCAACCGGGATCGGTTGCGGATGGGTGATATCGTAGCCGGGACATGGGTGGTGAAGTCACCGCGCGTCGCGCTTCTGCCGGATTTGGCGAACGGCGCGGGGTCGGCGGCGGTTATGGTCTTCACGCCCGAGCAAGTCGCGGCATACGGCGTCAAGGAATTGGATATCCTTGCGGAAGTCTTGCGCCGTGGCGACGCGCGCACCATCAAGGTGGTGGCGACGCGAATTCAAAACAAGATTGGTTGGACGGTCGTGTCTGGCGAAACCGACAGCGCTTTCCTAACCGCCTACTACGCCGCCTTGCGCGCACGCCTTGAACACCGCCTGCTGTTCGGGCACAGGCGGCGCGACAAGTTCGACAAGGCTTAACGGGAGATTTGGCAAGGTGGTGGAAAAAACGTCCGGCCCTTTGAGCGGCGTGCGTGTCGTCGACCTGACGCAATTTGTTCTGGGGCCCTATGCGACGCAAACACTGGGCGATCTGGGCGCGGACGTGATCAAGATCGAAGAGCCGTCGGGAGATCGCCAACGCAAATCCGGCAAGGCGCCACGGTCCAAAACGATGGGCCCTTTGTATGTGTGCCTCAACCGCAACAAGCGTTCGGTGGTTTTGGATCTCAAGAGCGAGGCGGGCCGGGCCGCTTTGACCGCCTTGGTCGCGACCGCCGATATCTTCATTCACAACATGCGTCCGCAATCGATCGCCAAGCTGGGCTTTGGTTACGACGCGGTCAAGGCGATCAAGGGCGATATCGTCTATGTCGAAGCCGTCGGTTATGCGCCCGAAGGTCCCTATGCCGGCCGCCAAGCCTTCGACGATCTGATCCAGGCGGCCAGCGGAACCGCCGGCTTGCCGGCCCTGACCGACCCCGCGGCGCCCTTGGCCTTCATTCCCTCGGTGATCGCCGACAAAACCAGCGGCCTGTTCGCGGCGATCGCCGCCCTGGCGGCCCTTCGCCACAAGGAACAGACCGGCGAGGGGCAATACGTCGCCGTCCCCATGCTGGAATGCTTCACCGGTTTCATGATGGCCGACAATCTGTACGGCGAAACCTTCATCCCGCCGGTGGGGCACATCGGTTACACCGGGGCCATTACCCCCTACCGAAGGCCGTTGCCGACGGCGGATGGGTGGATCATGGTGATGCCGGCCGATACCGTTCAAGCCGCGCGTTTCCTGGCGCTGGGCGGCCTGCCGGACGCCTACGAGAGCGAACGATTCCTGGCCGCGCAAGGCGCGGCGGCTAAGGTCGCGGTTTACAACGCCATGATCGCCGAGGCGGCGGCGACGCGCACTACCGCCGATTGGATGGCGCTGGCCGACGCGAACAACATCCCGCTGATGATCGCCCATCAAACCGAGGATATTCTGCACGATCCGCAACTCAAACACACGCTGTTCGAACAACGTCAATTGGAAGGGGAGGGCGCCTACCGCGCCATGAAGCCGCCCCTGCGCTTTTCGAAAACACCGGCGGCCATTCGCCGCGACCCCCCGCCGCTAGGCCGCGACACCGACGAGGTCCTGGCGGAGCTGGGTCTTTCCTGAATTTTTTGCAATGCGACTAATCCTTCCCTTCCCTCTATGGGAAGGGTGACTTGGCGTGACGCGTCAAGACAGGTGGGTCGGTGTCGTCAAGCCGACGACGCTCCGGCGTTTAACGAATATCCCTGCCCCGGACTTCGCACCGCTCGTCTCGACCCTCCTTTGAGGGGATGGGAAAGAATAAGGATGACAATGACTCGATCCCTGTTGCTTGGCGCCGCCGGCGCACTGTGTTTATCGTTCGTCGCATCCGTCGCGGTCGCCGCCGCGCCGTCATGGCCACAAGCCGCCAGCGATCTTGCCGCCGACCCGGCGGTTAAGTTCGGGGTCTTGGCCAACGGCATGCGCTATGCGGTGATGCACAACGCCACGCCCGGTCGTCAAACCTCGTTGCGGCTGCGCATCGGATCGGGATCGCTACAGGAAAGCGACGCCCAACAAGGTCTCGCCCACGTGCTCGAACACATGGCGTTCAAGGGCTCGCGTCACGTTCCCGCCGGCGAGATGCTGAATATTCTCGAACGCAAGGGCCTGGCGTTCGGCGCCGACACCAATGCTGAAACCGAGTGGACTCAAACCGTTTACATGCTGGATCTGCCCCACAGCGACGCGGACGATATCGATACCGGCTTGATGCTGTTTCGCGAAACCGCCGGCGAATTGTCGCTCGACGACAAGGCTTTGGCGTCGGAACGCGGCGTGGTGCTGTCCGAAGAGCGGTTGCGCGATACACCCGAATATCGGGCTGAAGTGGCGGAGATCGATCTGTTCTTGCACGGCCCGCGCGCGCCACAACGCTGGCCGATCGGCAAGGTCGAGGTGATCAAAAACGCGCCGGTCAACGTCATCCGGTCGTTTTACGAGGCCAATTATCGCCCCGAACGCGCGACGCTGATCGCCGTCGGAGATTTCGACCCGGCCCAGATGGAGGCTAAAATCAAGGCGCGATTCTCCGATTGGCAAGGCGTCGGCGCGGGCGCGGTGGACCCTGATTTGGGTAAGACCGAGCCGCGGGGCCTAACCATCAAGCTGGTGTCCGTGCCGGGCGGGTCGACCGAATCCCACATAGCTTGGGCGCGGCCCTATGACGACTCGCCGGACCGCGCGGCCAAGGAACAACGCGGCGTGATCGAAAACCTCGCTCTTGCGGTGTTGAACCGCCGTTTGATCCGTTTGGGCAGTGGCGATCACCCGCCGTTTATCCATGCCAGCGCCGGTTTTCAGAACCTATTGCATTCGGGCAAGCCCGCCGTAATCGAGGCGACCTCCGCGCCTGGCGCGTGGGAAGCGGCGATGACCGCCGCCGAGACCGAGGTGCGCCGCTTCGCCGCCTACGGCGTCAGCCAGGCCGAGCTTGATCGCGAGATCAGCGAAACGCGTGCTTCGCTGCGCAATGCGTTGTCGGGCGCGGCGACCCGGCCCACGCCGGCCCTCGCCTCCGGGCTGGTGGATTCGGTCAACGACGATCAGGTGTTTACCGCGCCGGCCGCGGATCTGGATTTGTTTGAAGCGACGGTGAAGGGCCTATCGGCGCAGACTGTCAGCGCGGCCGGCCGGGCGGTATTCGCCGGGTCGGGACCCTTGGTCGAACTGCAGACCCCGACGGCCGTGAGCGGCGGCGAGGCGGCGGTCGCGGACGTCTTCGCCAAGGCGTCGTTAGCGCCGGTGTCCGCGCGCGGCGACGCCGCGGCGCCCCCGTGGCCATATGCGCGTTTAGGTCCGATCGGCGAGGTCAAGTCGCGCGGCGACGTGGCCGATTTGGCGATCACCCGCGCGCGGTTCGCCAACGGCGTCGGCCTCACCGTCAAGCCGACGACCTTCCGCGCCGATCAGGTGTTGATATCGGTGAATGTCGGCGCCGGTCGCCTGGGGTTGCCGCGTGATCGGCGAACGGCGGCGTGGTCGGCGGGCGCGTTCGCGCAGGAAGGCTATGGCAAGATCAGCTATGAAGACGCTCAAACCGCCTTGGCCGGCAAGGTGCAATCGGTCAATTTCAACATCGACGATTCCGCCTTTACCTTCTTCGGATCGACCCGGCCGGCGGATCTGGAGACGCAGTTGCAGGTAATCGCGGCCTATCTGGCCGATCCGGGCTTTCGACCCGAGGCGTTCGAGCGTTTGCGCGGCGCCTTTTTGGCGCAGTTGCCGCAGAT
>JANXWN010000180.1 GCA_025351125.1 Caulobacteraceae bacterium
GACCTATCTGGCGTTTGAAGGTCTGCAACCGCTGGCGCACGATTTGGGCGTCGCGATCACTTGGCGACCCATCTTGGTCGGCGGCGTGTTCAATACCGTCAACCCGTCGGTCTATGCGAGCCGGGAAAAACCCGTACCGGCCAAGGCTCGCTACATGATCAAGGATCTGGGCGATTGGGCGCGCCTCGCCAATCTTAAAATCAAAATGCCGCCGAGCGTGTTTCCGGTCAACAGCGTGAAGGTCATGCGCGGCTGTCTGGCGGCGGAACCGCGCGGCCAATTAATCGATTTTGCCCGCGCCGCGTTCGAGATCTATTGGACCGATGACCGCGATATCTCACAAGACGCCGTGGTCGCCGACGTCTGTCGCCGCGCGGGCGTCGACCCGGCGTGGATGATGGAAGCCATCGGGCGCCCGGCCATCAAGGATCAGCTTAAAGCCAACACCGAAGAGCTGATCGCCAGGGGCGGTTTCGGCTCGCCGACGATTTTCGTCGCCGGCGACGATATGTATTTTGGCAATGACCGACTGGAACTGGTCCGCGCGGCGGTGTCGCGGGTGCGGGCCTAGGTGTGTTTGCAGAGCGGATGTCCCGTCCGCCGTCTGATAGTCGCCACCGCCGGCAAGTCCTGAGCCGATCGCCGTGCCCATCCCTATCGACGATCCCCTCGACCCCCGCATCGCCGTCTTCCGCGACGTGCGCGAGCGTGATGTCGCGGGACGGGAAAACGGGTTTATCGCCGAAGGCGAAGTGGTGTTGCGGCTGTTGTCGCGCAGCCCGCGGTTTCGGACACGCAGTCTATTGCTGGCGCAAAAGCGGGTGGAGCGTATGGCGCCCTTGATCGCCGCCTTCGCCGCCGATGTCGCGGTCTATGTCGCCGGGCAGGCGGTGATGGACGCCGTCGCCGGGTTTCCGATCCATCGCGGAATCTTGGCTTTCGGCGAGCGGGGCGAAACGGTTTCCGCCGAAAGCCTGTTGGCCGCCCTGCCGCCGCGCGCCATGGTGCTCGCGCTGTTCGGTATCGCCAATCACGACAATATCGGCGGCATATTCCGCAACGCCGGCGCCTTCGGGGTCGACGGCGTGCTGCTCGACGCGCGCTGTTGCGATCCGCTCTATCGAAAAGCCATCCGCGTTTCCGTTGGCGCGGCGCTCACCGTGCCGTTCGCGCGGCTGGCCGGTGGCGAAGACTCGATCGCCCTATTGCGACGTCACGGATTCGAGACCCTCGCCCTTAGCCCGACCGGCGCCACGCGCCTCGCCGATCTGGAGCCGCCGGCGCGCGGCGCCGTGCTGCTGGGCGCGGAAGGGCTCGGGTTGCCCGAAAACATCCTAAACCGCGCCCGCACCGTCACCATACCGATGGCGGGCGGTTTCGATTCCCTGAACGTCGCCACCACCAGCGGCATCGTGCTGCATCACCTGACGGTGATGGCGGGACGGCGCGCATGATCCACCTGCCCACCTCGCCTCTCGCCCACCCGATCTTCGATCTCGCCGCCTGGGTCTGCGGCGCGGGATGCGGTTACGCGCTCTATCGCTGGCGGCTCAAGAGCGCGGCGGAGGCGTTGGCGGTGAAGAGCGGGCCGGGATATTTCTTCGGCCTCGCGGCGGGCGCGGTCTTGGCCGCCTGGCTGGCCGGATCGCTTAATACCTTGCGGGGTCCCGCGCCGAGCCTGTCGCACTCGATCGCCGGCGCCATGGCCGGAGCGATCGTCGGAGTGGAAGTCTATAAGGCGATACGCGGGATCAAGGGGTCCACCGGCGGCGTGTTCGTCGGGTCGTTATGCGTCGGGATCATCGTCGGCCGGTTCGGATGTCTGTTTTCCGGGCTCGCCGACCGCACCTACGGCGTCGCGACCGCCCTGCCGTGGGCGGTGGATCTAGGCGACGGGATCGGACGTCATCCGGTGCAGCTGTATGAGAGCGCGTCGATGGCGGTATTCTTCGGTGTCTATCTGATCGCCCTGGCCCGCCGCGCCGATGCATGGCGATTTTCGGGGTGGGGGTGTGGATGGTCGTAAGGGGCGGCAAAGGGAGCAAGAATCAATGACCGATGTGCCTCCGCCGCTCGACCCCGCAGACGTCAAACGCCGGCGGAATAGCCGTTTGCTCGGCATGATCGTCATGACCATGAGCGGCCTGATCGCGGGACTGTGCGGGCGTGCACTCTGGCTTTCGTCAGCGGGAAGGGCGGCGCGGGAAGCGTCGGCGATTTCTACAATCTGATCGCCCTTGTCCTCGGCAGCGTTCCGACGGCGGTGGGAATCGCCGGGTTCGTCGCGGGTCTCACGCTCTATCGCAGCGGGGGCGGCGGGAATCAACTCGCCCGCTGGATCTACCCCAAAACCGCGGAAAGGCGGCACGCGCAGGCGCGGATGACGTTGGGGATCGTGTCCGTGATAGTGGTGTTGCAGGTCCTCGCACGTTTTCAGGGCGAAGTTCTTTTCGGCGTCGCCGCCTTTTTCATCGGACGATGGATGCTCGGCGTCGACCACGCGCCGCCCGAACGCCGTGCCCGGCGCCGCCGCATCTGCGGCATCGCGCTCGCGGTGGTGGCGGCCCTGGCGTTGCTGATCGGCGAGGCGTCCTTCCCCTCGGCGCCGTCGGTCTGCTGCTAACGATCTGGATCTATCGCGGGGGCGGCAGGGATTGGTTGGGGTTGGCGTGACGGCGGCGCCCTCCGACGATCACGCCGACGCCAAACGTCGGGCCGAAAAGCGCCGCGATGCAACGGCTCCAGGGCAGGGGGGCTCATCGCGGTCGGCGGGACAATGTTCGTGAAGTGCGGCCTCTGCACCGTCGCGTGGCGCCGGGAGGCGCGCGTGATCATTTTGTATTGCATTGCAGCAAACGCTTGGCGCCGCCGCGTGTGGTTGTGTAAGAAACCTGTCATAACCCGGGACAATCAAACGAGCGCGGCGACTTTCAGCGCTCAAGGCGGACGTAAATGGCGGATATCAAGACGGTCGGCGTTATCGGCGCAGGTCAAATGGGCGGCGGCATCGCGCATGTCTGCGCGTTGGCGGGCTATGACGTGCGGCTGAACGACCTGGACCCGGCGCGGATCGCGGCCTGCCTAACCTTGATCGATCACAATATGGCGCGGCAAGTTGGTCGGGGCATTATTACCCAAGAAGCGATGGACGCCGGTCTGGCGCGAATCACCGCGGCGGCGGGTCTCGACGTGGTCGGCGCCGCCGATCTGGCTATCGAGGCCGCCACCGAGAACGAAGATATCAAGAAACAGATTTTCCGCGATCTGGCTCCGCATTTGGGCGCCCACACCCGGCTGGCCTCCAACACATCTTCGATATCGATCACCCGTTTGGCCTCGACCACGGATCGACCCGAGCGGTTTATCGGTCTGCACTTTATGAATCCGGTGCCGCTGATGAAGCTGGTGGAGATCATTCGCGGCATCGCCACCGACGCCCACACCTATGACGTCGCGGTCAGCTTCGCCAAATCCCTGGGCAAAACCACCGCCAACGCCGAGGACTTCCCGGCTTTTATCGTCAATCGCGTGCTGGTGCCGATGATCAACGAGGCGATTTACACGCTTTATGAGGGTGTCGGCACCGTCGATTCCATTGATACAGCAATGAAACTGGGCGCCAACCATCCGATGGGGCCGCTGGAACTGGGAGACTTCATCGGCCTCGATACCGTGCTCTCGATCATGAACGTGCTGCATGAAGGGCTGGCGGATTCTAA
>JANXWN010000220.1 GCA_025351125.1 Caulobacteraceae bacterium
GTTTCGGAGCCCCCCGCCTCACCGGCCGGTCGGGACGTCCTTGAAGGCGACGTTCTTGTCCAACCGCACGTCTTGCGGCAAACCCAGCACCCGTTCGGCGATAATATTGCGCAGGATTTCGTCGGTGCCGCCGGCGATGCGCAGCCCCGGCGCGCCCATCAGGGCCGATTGGAAAGCGCCGGACAACGCAGCCGTCGCCGGGTCGCTGATAATGCCGAACTGGTCCTCCAACTCCATCGCCGTATTGGCCATGTCCTGCATCAGATTGGCCCCGACGACTTTGCCGATCGAGCTTTCCGGCCCCGGAGTCTGGCCGCGCGACAGAGCCGTGAGGGTGCGATAGCGGGTGTATTTCAACCCCTCGGCCTGCACGAACCAGTCGGCGATCTTTTCGCGCAGGCCCGCGTCCTTGGCCGCCGGCCCCGCCAGAACGGCGATGTCCTGCGCCAATTTCAACACCAGCTTGTGGCTCGGTCCGCCGCCCCCGCCGATGCTGAGGCGCTCGTTCATCAAGGTCACCAAGCTGGTTTTCCAGCCATCGCCGACCGCGCCGACGCGCTGCGAATCCTTGATGCGCAGATCGGTGAAATACACTTCGTTGAAGTTGGACGCGCCGGACATTTGGTGAATCGGCCGCACCTCCACGCCCGCCGCGTGCATATCGATCCAAAACATCGTCATGCCCTTGTGTTTGGGCACGTCGACGTCGGTGCGGGCGAGCAACAGGCCAAAGTCGGAATAGTGCGCGCCGCTGGTCCACACCTTTTGGCCATTGATCACCCAGTCGTCGCCGTCTTTAACCGCCCGCGTCCGCGCCGCCGCGACGTCCGAGCCACCGGCCGGTTCGCTGAACAGCTGGCACCAAATCTCGTCGCCGCGCGCCGCTGGGCGCACGAAGCGCAGCTTGTCCGCTTCGGCGCCCACCGCCATCACGGTCGGCACGCACATGCCAAGGCCGATGGCGAACGGATTGCCCGGCACTTCGAAACCGGCTTCCTCCTGACCGAAGATCACCGACTGCCAAGACGCGCCCCCCGCTCCGCCCCATTCCTTGGGCCACGTGATGCAGGCGTATCCGGCGTCGGCTTTTTTGGCCTGCCAAGCCTTGCAGGCGTCCATGCTTGCAGGGTCTTCCAAGCCGTTCTCGCGGGCGCCCAAGCTCGGCGGCACGTTGGCTTTGAGCCACCCCCGCACCTGCGCGCGATAGGCGGCCTCTTCGGCGGTGTCGTTGAAATCCATGATTGCGATCTCTTCTCTTGAACTTAAGCGGCGTTGCGGCGTTCGAGTTGGCTGACGAGGCGTTCTTTCCACGCCTTGGCGCCCCCGGCGACAAGGCCCAATTGCTGAGCGCGGCGGTAGTAAAGGTGGCAATCAACCTCCCACGTGTAACCCATGCCGCCGTGGGTCTGCAGATTTTCCTTGGCGGCGAACCAAAACGCCTCGCACGCCGCGACCCGCGCCGCCGCCGCCGCCAGCGGCAACTCCGCCGCCCCGGTGCTGAGCGCCCAGGCGCCATAATAGGCGTTGGAGCGGGCCAGTTCGGTCTTGATATACATGTCCGCCAGCTTGTGCTTGATCGCTTGGTAGCTGCCGATCGCGCGGCCGAAGGCGAAGCGGTTTTTGGCGTAGTCGACGGCCATTTCCAGGGCGCGATCCGCCCCGCCGACCTGTTCGAAGGCCAGCAATACCGCCGCGCGATCAAGCACCCCTTGCGCCAGCGTCAGGCCCTCGCCCGCTTCGCCCAACGGCTCGCACGCCGCGCCCGTGAACCTCAGCCGCGCCGCGCCGCGGGTCGGATCGAGGGTGGTGAGAACCTCGCGCGTCACCCCTGCCCCCGCCAACTCGACCAAATACAGCCGGGTTTGTCCGCCCTCTTTGGCCAAAACCACCGCCAGATCGGCGATTTCACCATCGGTGACAGGGATTTTCACCCCCGTCAGCTTGCCGCCTTCGACCTTGGCGGCGACCTGCGCTTCGGTCAGAGTTCCGGCCCGTTCGACGGTGGCGAAGCAACCAATCACCTCGCCCGCCGCGATCTTCGGTAGCCAAGCCTGCTTTTGTGCCTCCGATCCGGCCAGCATCAGGGCTTCCGCGACGAAATACACCGTCGAGGAAAACGGCGTCGGGGCCAGCGAACGGCCAAGCTCCTCGGCGATCACACACAGCTCCAAATGGCCCAAGCCCAACCCGCCGTAGGCTTCCGGGATCGCCGCGCCGAGCCAGCCTTGCTCGCCTAGGGCCGCCCACAGGTCCTTGTCGTAGGATTTGGCGTCGTCGTTCAGCACGCCGCGCACGACGGCGACCGGCGAGCGGGCGTCGAGAAACTTGCGCGCCTCGGTCTTGAAAAACTTCTGGTCGTCGGAAAAATCGAAATCCATTGAGGTTCGTTTAACTCCGGTGGGTGTTGGTGTCACGATAACGCCCTTTCACGCCAAAGGAAGTCTGACCAAGGGTCAAGCGGCGCAGATTTTATTCCGCCTTCACGCGCAACGGCCCGCTTAACCGCGCCGCCCGAACCCGGCGTCGTGTGCCCGCGACGGGGCGGCGGGTCAGGGAGGTGAGCCGCGTTACGGGGCGCGAGGGGGACACTTATGTCCTGAAAGCCTGTGTCGGGGGCCAGGCGGTCGGCGCGTATCTGACCTAGAGCTTGGGCGCCCACTTGGCGAATCGCCGGAACGCCGTTTGGGAAATCGCCTGCAAGAGCTTATTATTCTCCACTAGGAGAATGCCAATCGAGCAGCGCGAGCTGTTCGACGCTGGATCGGCGAGGGAGATATTCAGATCACCCGCTCGACCTGCGTGGGGTTTATTTACACGTTGAGCGATATGATGAGCTTTTCGCCTGGTTTCCGGACTCCAAGGGCGAACTCATAATGGTCGACGCCACTCGCCGCGCGATTTACCGATTCCGTCGGCTGGACGACTCAACCTGGCGCGCCCGACGGCCCGGCTGACGAGCGTTATCTGCTGATTAGAACCAGCGCTTTTCGCCACCGGCGAGTGTCCGCCCGCACGGGGGGACGTCGCGGCGCAAGCCCAGCGTTCAGCAGGGAAAAGCGCGTTGGCGGCGTCGCGGTCGGGCGCCGACTGGCCGGGGAACGAGCCCCGTTCCTTGGTATTCGTCGCTTGGCTTAGGTGATAAAATGCATTGTCAGACAAATGACCGCCGCCGCCGGCCGTCTGCCCACCAATAGCAACTACTGAGCTATTTATGTTCGATTGCGGGTCGCTGCGGTGACGTCTTTTCAGCTTTGACGTCGATCTTCCGCATCAGGGCGATCAGAATATCGTTTTGATATTCAAGGTGTTGCAGGATCACCTCGATCTCCTCTTCTGCCTTCACATTGACTTCCAGGTCATGTTCGGCTCGCGCCTCGGCGTGAGCTCCCTGCACGTTCTGCCCGACCATGATCAGGGGCATCAACAAGATCTGGATGACGTTCGAGATGAACAGCCAGAACACAAACCCCATCGGAGGGTCGAAGCGCAGGGACTTGGGCGCGAGGAAATTCCAGCCCAGCCAGAGCGTTGTCCAGGTTAGAATAATCAAGAAGAACCCCATCGTGCCGACATGCAGCGTTATCCACAGCGCAAGCCGATCTAAACCCTTGAGCTTTTCCTTGCGCTCCTTGGTGATGTTTCGGAGCGGTTTTCGCTTCGCCCTGAATTGCTCAAGGGAGAGCGGGGGCGCGGCCGTCTTGGAGGCATGGTCTGCCATGAAAAGGTTTCCTTTTGGGCGGAGCGAACCGGGTCCACCACAGCCGCACCGTCTCGTGGCGGTAGCGATGCCACGCTCGAACAGCAATAGCCCTTGCCGACGCCCAAGACGAGGCCCGGAAGAAGGACGGTGAGTTGGAAGCGCTCTGTAAAAGCTTTGCCCGCCTCAGCGGGAGGAGTATCGAACCGCTCCTCCCAGCCATCAATTTCGGAGCAAGACATTGAAACGGCCCCGACGCCATTCTGAAAATCATCTGGCTGGACGCGCCGGCTGGCTTCGAGCGGCCGTCCTGGGCGCCAATGACGGCATTCTTTCGACAAGCAGTTTGATTCTGGGCGTGGCCTCGGCCGCCGCCAGTCATTCGAATATCGTCCTCACCGGTGTAGCCGGCCTTGTGGCTGGGGCGATGTCGATGGCGGCCGGCGAATATGTGTCGGTCAGCTCGCAAGCGGACGCGCAGAAAGCCGATCTGGAGAAAGAGAAGGGCGAACTGAGCGAGAACCCCGAGGCCGAAACTCGGGAACTCTCAGCCATCTATGTCAAGAGGGGGGTCGAACCTGAACTTGCCCAAACGGTCGCCGAGCAATTGATGGCGAAGGATGCCTTGGCGGCGCACGTGCGTGATGAGCTGGAGATTTCAGAAACCACCACAGCCCGCCCGGTACAGGCCGCTTTGGCCTCCGCGGTGTCATATGCCGTGGGAGCGGCAATGCCTTTGCTGATGGTCGTCCTGTCGCCCGCCTCGATTTTACGGCCGGCGGTCGCCGCCGCCTCGCTGGTATTTCTGGCGCTCCTGGGGGCGATAGGCGCGAAGGCGGGTGGTGCGAACATCCCAAAAGCCGTGGCTCGTGTGACGATTTGGGGAGCCCTTGCCATGGCCGCCACCGCCGCCATCGGAAGTCTGGTCGGCGCCGCCGTCTAAACTCGGCGCGATCCGCGAACAGGTACGCGAGTGCAGAACGCGCAACCATTCGCCCTAGCGGGGTGTTTGGGCGCCTATAGCCGGTTTGTCAGAAGGACATCGGATCAAAGGTTCTTGGGCTTGGGCTCACCTCAAGACGGCCCAGAGGATAACCTCGCCGCGATAGTAGCGCCACTTGAAGTCGTTCATCCCCGCGCCCCAATCCGCTCAGGCGATTTTTGCAGCAGGGTCGGCATTCCTACGGCGCGACGCGCAACGCTAACATCGCTCCGATTGCGAGCACAAAAACGACAGCGACGATGGCGGCCGCCAGCGTTTTGCGGGACGGGGGTGCCACGTCTTCCAAATAATTCGGACCATGCTTACGGATATTTTGGTGCACGCTCACCAATTGCCCCAGAAGGACTGCCATGAATGGCAGTAGCGGCAAGCACAATTGAAGTGTTATGTGGCGCGAAATTCCCGACACACTTGCAAGCGTCAAGGCGACAACTGCCGCCGCAATGACGGCCAGGCCGAGAAGAAGGCGGCGACGGCGGTGGCCGAGGGTCATCGCGTAGGAAGCTCCCCTAGTATCATTTTATCTGCAAATCTCGCCGCACCGGGTCGATGACGAGCGACAGAATCATTCTGTCCAAAAAGGACAGAAAGGTCGCGAGCATCCATAAAACCAACGCATAATAGGCGATTTTCGTTTTAGCCGACATCCGCCAGATGCTGGCCGTTCCTATTCTCAAGGTTACCTATTTTCGTAATTTCGGCAAGCTTGGGGTCGTGTTCGGCGCAGATTCGATCGCCTGGGGCCATCGAGGTGGCCATTTTGTCGGGATTGTCACGCCTTC
>JANXWN010000221.1 GCA_025351125.1 Caulobacteraceae bacterium
AACGGGAAGTAGATGATGTAGTCGCGCGGCGTAAATGCCGGCGGCGGCGGCGGCGGCGGGGGCGGAGGAGGCGGGGGCGGAGGAGGAGGCGGCGGCGGCGGCGGCGGCGGCGGCGGCGCCGGAGGCGCGGCGAAGCTATACCGAACACCAATCGTGCCTGACTGATCGTGATAACGACCGCCGATTACGCCCGGACCCGATACGTTTTCCCGGCCTGCCGTGAAGGTCGTCAGGTAGCGGTAGGTCAAATCGATGTTCAGGCGATCGCTTGCCTTGAAGGTTACGCCGCCAATGCCTTGGTAGGCCGTTTTGGTTTGCGAAGTGTCGCCGGCAAGACCGGCCACGGGGCCGGCATCGCTGTTGACATCACCCAAAGCCGCGTCTTCACGCACTTTTATTGCAATGGCGCCAACGCCGCCGCCAAAGAAGGGGCTGATCTTTGAATCAGGCAGAACATCGATGATGCCGTTAGCCATAATGGTCCAAGCGTCAGCGTGCCCATGTCCAATGGCCCGATTGCGCGCCAGCGGTCCGGGGCGGTAGCCGCCTTCGACCTCTAAACGAAGGTGCGGCATGACTTGATAGCCAAGTCGCGCGAGGGCCAAAACGTCCGTCTTGGTTTCCGCAAAGAAACCCGGCGCGTTTTCAGGGAAACCCGGTGCACGGCCTTGACCATAGTGCAGACGGTCCATCTCATGCGCGCCGACGTCGATGGCGCCATACCATCCGTTTTCGGCCCAAGCGCCGGTTGATGCGCAAACTGCGACCACGGCGACTCCGGCAAGGAGTATTTTCTTCATAGGTGTTAATCCCTTTCTAACCTGCGGCGGCAGTCAAACCGACCCAGCGTTATATAACTAGTTCAAACCACATTAGGCGTGTCCGTCAAGACACACCTGGCGACATTCCAACTTCAAGGCGGCGAACGCTAAGCCCAGACCTTCCGTTTCACCCCTACCCGCACAGCACATTTTTTCCGTATGCGTCTTGAGATAGTGTCTCAACCTCTTAGAGCGCCATTGGTTCCCTACTTAATGGCAGGGCTTGCTTGACGGTTCATTAACAACGAATGAGTTCAGCCGCCATATCCTTCTAGCAGCAACGTCGAGCGAACGAGGCGCTACAGTCTTCCGTTCGCTAAGAAAGTTTTGCCCATTGCCACCCGCCGAAGCCGACCTAGACTTTTCCGCAACGCCAATTGACTTGGTCAGAGCGTCGGATTGGACGACCTTCGCTCAAGCCGCACCGCGACGCATCGTCACGGCCGCGACCGCGGCCGGCTTTTCCGCCAAGCCGGGGAAATGGCTTGGGCTGCGCGACGCGGACGGCAGGTTGGAACGAGCGATTTGCGGATTGAGCGAGGTCGGGGCCATGGCGGCGCGGTGGCTTCCGACGCAGCTTCCGCCTGGAGACTATCGGATTGACTCGGCGCCGCCGGATTTAGAAGTGAACCAAATTGCTCTGGCCTGGTCGCTGGGCGCCTACCGCTTTGATCGTTATAAGTCCGCTGGCTCCGATCCACGCGCTCAACTCGTTGAACCGTCCGCATCGGGCTCGATCATCGCCGCCGCCTGCAGGCTTGCGCGGGATCTGATCAACACCCCCGCGAACGACATGGGTCCCGAAGACCTGAAGCGGCCGCCGCCCAGCTGGCCCAAGCCCACGACGCACGGATGACCGTAACAAAGGGCGCGGATCTATTGAGTGACGGCTATCCCGCCGTCCATGCTGTCGGCAGGGCGGCCGTGGATGCCAGAGCACCGCGCATGATCGAAATAACCTGGGGTGAGCGCCATCACCCCCTCGTTGCGATTATCGGCAAAGGCGTCGTGTTCGACACCGGCGGGCTTGATCTTAAACCATCAGCCGGCATGCGTTGGATGAAAAAAGACATGGGGGGCGCGGCGCATGCATTGGCCTTAGCGCAAATGATTATGCGGACCGCCCTGCCCGTTCGGCTTTGCGTTTTGGCGCCGGTCGTGGAGAATGTCGTCGCCGGCGACGCCATGCGCCCGGGCG
>JANXWN010000223.1 GCA_025351125.1 Caulobacteraceae bacterium
CAACGTCACCCTCGGGGCCGGTCCGGGCGTATTTCCGCAGGTCGGCTTCGTGGCCGCCGGCGGCGCCTTTAGTCAACGCGAAAACTTGACCGCCATCGTCGCGCGCGGGATCGAAGCCGAAGCGCACGCGGCATGGCGGCCTTGGCGGTTCGACGCCTCCTACGCCCATACCCACGCCCGCGACCGCGCGACGGGGGTGGCGTCGGCGCTCAACGGTCTGGCGCCCGCGCAAACGCCGGCGCATCAGGCGACGGCGAGTTTGAGTTTCACGCCCAAGGCGGGAGCCTTGCTCGCCCTCACCGGCCACTATGCGAGCGGGCAATCCGAGAACGATCTCGGGACGCGACGCCTGACCCGCGCCGCCACGCTGGACGCTCTGGCGCAATGGCCGATCACGCGCGGGATAACCCTGGTTCTGCGGGGCGAGAACATTACCGACGCCCAAATTCAGTCCGGCATAGCGGCGAGCGGACTTATTACGCTCGCCAGTCCCCGAACCCTGTGGGCGGGGTTAAGGATCGCGCTCTAACGGCGACGGCGGTTGCGACAGGCGCGTCGCCGTGGCAAGAGCGGCGCTCATTTGATGGAACACGGGGTGTGGCGCAGCCTGGTAGCGCATCTGCTTTGGGAGCAGAGGGTCGGAGGTTCGAATCCTCTCGCCCCGACCATCGAATTTGTGACGACCGGAGAAGCCCATGCTGGCGCGCATTTTTCGACCGACCCGAAATGCGATGCAGTCGGGCAAGGCCAAAACCAAGCTTTGGCTGTTGGAGTTCGCGCCGACCTCGCCGCGCGTGCCCGAACGCTTGATGGGCTGGACCCAGACCAGCGATATGGACGGCCAGATCCGCTTGGAATTCGACACCCGCGAGGAGGCTGTCGCCTACGCGCAAAAGCGCGGTATCGCGTTTGAAATCCTCGCCGAGAGCACCCCCAAGCGGATCGTCAAATCCTACGCCGACAATTTCGCCTTCAACCGCAAACAACCCTGGACGCACTGACTCCGCGCCTCGACCCCGTAGCTCAACCGGATAGAGCATCCGCCTTCTAAGCGGACGGTTGCTGGTTCGAATCCAGCCGGGGTCGCCAGCTATTACAATACCTTATGCGACTGTTGAGATATTCGCCGCGTGCTGTAACGTCGACCAATGGCGTGCGACGAACTCCCGTTACTGACCTTTGCCGGCGCTTCGGCTTTCGAGGACTGGCTGGCGGCCCAGCCCGAGACGGCGCCCGGAGCATGGCTGAGGTTCGCCAAGAAGGGCGCTTTGGAGACGACCATCGGTAAGTCCGACGCCATTGATTGCGCCCTCGCTCATGGGTGGGTGGATGGGCAGCTCGGCCGTGTTGATGACAACTTTTTCAAAACGCGTTTCACGCCCCGACGGCCCAAGAGCGCCTGGTCTTGGGTGAACCGAGAACGCGTCGAGCGGCTACTGATCGCCGGCCGCGTCAGGCCGCGAGGGCAGGCGCAAATCGATCGGGCCAAGGCCGACGGCCGCTGGGAGGTCGCTTACCCGCCCCAGTCGCGGGCCAAGCCCGATCACGATCTGAAGACGGCGCTGGACGCCGAACCGGCGGCCCGCGCGTTCTTTGCAACGCTCGACTCGGCCAATAGATACGCCGTGCTCTATCGGGCGCACCAGGCTAAGACGCCGGAGAACCGCGCGGTGAAGGTCGCCGAGCTCGCGCGCGGAGAGACGTTTCACCCCCGGCGCGCTCGTCGTGGCTAGCGTCGTCTTGTCGCTGGGAAGCGGATGCGCCACTTTGGATCGGTCCCTGTCATCGGCGCGCTGGCGCGAATGTTCGATGTATTACACCAAGCCAACCTCCGCCAGGCCCCCCCGGGAGCAAACCCGAGGTGACTGCACCAAAGGGACGGCTTTTGACTCAAAGGGGACCGTGGCGGCGTCTGCTTTTGAGCCGATTTGAGCTGGGCTTAGAGAGCCGCCTTGACGTGTTTCGCGACGGGTGGAAATCAGACGAACTTTCGAAGGGTTCTAGTTCTGAATCAGTCGGACCAGCGTGCAATCCGGATCGATCAACGCGCCGACCCTGCCGCCCCACGGTTCGACCTTCGGTGGGTGCAGACGCGGCCATCCCTTCAGTGTTTCGGCAAGACCCGTGGCTTTGCAGATCGCGTAGAATGCGTCGAGATCATCCAGGCGCAAACAGCAACTGAACCAGCTGGTGGCCGGGTCCAGATCCGCGTGAGGGAAAAACTCTAATTTGAGATCGCCGCGCGTCAGGATCATCCATCCTTCATCGCGCCAAGTCTGGACGAAGCCGAGAGCTTCGTAGAAGCGTGCGGTCGTCCCGATCGCGAGACGGTAGGTTCGGCGACGCGTGGTCAGTCATTTTGCCCCCAGCGAGCCATTCCGGTTCACCGCGTTCTATTTCGAAGCCCGTCGATGGTCCAGACGCGGGAGGTCCGCTAGCCGCGAGACGGTGCTTGAATAATAACCTCGCCCCCGGTTATGCCGGTCTTCATCAAGCTATTCGGGCTATTTGCTCGCCGTTCAACAGCGCGACACATGCTGGAAACCGATATCGGTTCGAGTGTGGGGGCGCGGCGTTTCAGCCATGACCAGTCTCTCTATCCGGAACCAACGCCGTTGTGAGGTGTTTCAACAGCCGAGCCTTTTTCGTGCGACCGCTTCAAATCGAGACCTGCCATGAAACGAACCACTCTTGCCTTAATGGTTGCGATCGGCCTCGCCGCCCCCGCCGCAGCACAGAACCCACCTAATGACGTCGCCGCGAGCCAACAGGCCGTGGCCCAAGCTCGCGCCGCACATGTGGCGGCTTTGAAGTCGCACGACCAGGCCGCTATTGTGCGCACGCAAGAGCAATTGCGGGCCGCCTATTCGGAAAGCTATTATGACCGGTCCAATGCGGCGGCGATGGCGGTGGGGCCCGCAAAGGGCCAGACCCGCGAGTCGCAACTGGCCCTTCTTACGGCCAAGGAAAACTATCGGGACGCGCTGGCGTCCGGCGACAAGGCGGCCATAGCCGCAGCCCGCGCCGCCGTGCGGACCGCCTACCGCAATGATTGGGTCAGCAGACATCCAAGACACGCCGGTAAATAGGCCCGGTAAGTTTGGGGAAATGTCGGCCCGAGGCCAGGCTCCCCCGATAAAAGGGGGCGCCCGCCACGCGGATCTTCGGTGTAGCGGCGCCTCCCTACCGCTCGGCTGACACCGAGTCGCTTCCGCCGGAAGGGGAAGAGAAACATCTCGCCGTTCTTTGCCCCATCCGGGGGAATACCCATCACCATCTTCTCAGACTATATCGAGGGTTGCGACTTAGTTCGCCGTTTGGAGCACCGCGGAGTCGAAAATGACGTGTTCTTCGATCGCCATGCCGTTGGCGATGCGCATGCGATCGACTCCCACCCATGTGCGGGTCGCACCCTCGATCAGGGCGGACGCTTCCCAGAAGATGTAAAGGCGGTCACCGTCGCCCGCACAGTCGCGCGGCGTGACTTTGAATTCCACCATCGAGTCGAGCATTCCGGCCATCACGGCGATATAGTCGGCTCCTGAAAACGTGCCGGCGCCGGTGAAGTGGATCGTGGCGTCAGGCGCGATCAGCTCCGCGACGCGCGGACCCGAGGGCGCCGCCCAGAAGGATTTGAAACGTTCGTAGAAGTCCTGGTGCTCACGGGTGAGGCCTATCGCGGACGTGTCGTTCATGGCGTTCTCCACGGCCAAGGAAGAGCTTAGCCTGCTTTGGCGGCCGAGTTTGTGTGCGTAGCGCACATATTGTCAAGTTGCAAAACGTGCGCACCGCACATAATCTCCGCCGGGTGATCGATCGTACCGCCAATTTGATGGGCGTCGTTGGGCTTGCGGTCGCTGATCGCATCGAGCAGGCCGCGCGCGACATCTTGAACCACGCCGGGGAGACGCCCGCCGCGGTGGTCGTCATCGGGTACGGCCTTGGCCCATCAAACGATCAGCTTCGACGCATTCTTGGTCTATCTCACCCTGGATCGGTGCGATTGATCGATCGTCTTGTCGCCGACGGCTTGGTCGTGCGCCGCAAGGGACGCGATAAGCGGGCCGTCGCGCTGCATCTAACCGACGCCGGGGATACCCTTCGTGAGGACCTGTTGAAGGGGCGTCTTGCCGCTATCCGGCCACTCCTGGCCCCGTTGACGCGAGCGGAACAGGACGACTTGGCTTCGCTTCTGCACAAAATGCTCTCGGCCCTGCCGACCACCGACCTGGAGCGCTGCAACCTCTGCCGCTTGTGCGACGATCGCGTTTGCACGGATTGCCCAATTCCGGCCGACTTTCGGATCCAGGGACCCGCAACTGGAAACTGCTGAATGGTTTTTGAGCCGGAAGACTACGCCAGGCTCCCCGGCAACTCTCCCGCAATGGCCGT
>JANXWN010000241.1 GCA_025351125.1 Caulobacteraceae bacterium
CGTGCAGGGCTGGGGCGGTCAGGCCTGGGCCGAGCGGCGAGGCGAGCAGAACGCGTTTTGTTTCACGTTGCCTGGAGTGGCCGGGCTCGTGAACATGAATGCCCAGTAGCCGCTGCACAGGCACTGATCGCTGGCCCACGGCGACCCGGACCACGGATGGACCTTGAGGTCGCCGGTGATCACTACCGGCCGATGGGTCCGATCCGAAATCGCCGAGGCGAGCGGTCCACGCAGCCAGTTCCACTGAAAAAATACAACCACCAGGACAACAAGGATGGCGAAGGTCGCGACGACGACTGCGGAGAGCGGAAACTTGCGCTGGACGGGTGGATCTTGGATTTCGAGCAACTGACCTGCTTTCGCGACGCCCCGTCGCTAAACGCACGCGATCCGCGATAGGTCCGTCGCGGGACGCGGCGGTTGCGATACGGGCCCGCTCAGCTGGCGTTGCGCCTCCCCGCGCGCCCGCAACAGAACGCGACAAGGTTCGTCCTCCCATCAAAATTAACCGAATTTGCCGCCTGGCCTGTCCCAATACCGATAGCGATAAGCTTCTTTAAACCCTTCGTCGGCGTAGAGGGCGATGGCAGGGGCATTGTCTGCTTCGACTTGAAGGTAGGCGGTTGTCGCGCCCCGCGTGGCGGCGAAGGTTGTCAAGGCGCGCAATACGCGGCGCGCAAGGCCCCTGCGAAGCTGGCTGGGCGCCGTGCGCATCGCGGCAACCCCGGCCCAGGCGCCGGCGACGGCGACGGCGCCAACGGCCGCGGCTTGGTTTTCAACGGACAAACACGCGAAAGCACGGGGCGTCGGGATACGCGCCAAGGTATCGAGGCGCTCTTTGGCGTCGCGGGCGTGCGCCGCCCTTCCGGAGGCGAACAAAATCCGAAAGGTCGCGTCAAGGGCGTCGTTAAGGGCGATATTCGGATCGGCGTCCCGCGGGCACAAGGGGGCGACCATGGTTATGGTTTCTGTACGGGCGCGATATCCGCGCAAGCCTAGCGTTTCGACCAAAACGGGATCGACGGCGCCGTCCGCTAGTTTGAAAAGCGGCCGCAGACCATGGTCCGCGTACCAAGTTTCTACCTCGCCAATCGCCGTCGCAGGCAGGCGACCGGGATCCCCTAGCGGCCAGCAAGCGTTAATCCGATTGGAAAAGCCCGATGTCGCAAATAGCCGCCAATCGCCGATCCGCCTCTCCCTCGCCGCCGGCCAAGCGCGAGCGGCAATGTGTTCGAGAAGCATGATTTCGCTGGCGGGCAGGTTCATTTTTCCGCGAGCACGAAATTGATGACCGCACGGGCGTCGGGGCCGGACCAATCGGCGCCGCCGGCCAAGCGCGCCCGTTCGACGCCGTTGCGGTCGAAAATAATCGTGGTGGGCATGCCGTCAATCATCGGTTTGAAGGCGTAGGCGAGTTTATAGCTTGGCTCGGTGTAAAACGTCAGCGGCGGATTTTTGTCGATAAACCGGTGACCGGCCGCCTCGTCGTCACCCTTGCCAACGCTGATGGCCGCGACCGCCAGCGGTTTGTGGACGTAAGCAGCCTGCAGCTTGGCTAAGCTGGGGATTTCCGCCTTGCACGGCGCGCACCAATTGGCCCAAATGTTGACGATCGCGACCTTGCCTTTGAAGTCCGCGAGTGTGTGCGGCTTGCCGGCGGCATCGGAAAATACCGTGTTGGGCGCCGCCGCCGGGTGATCAGTCACCATTAGTTTCGCCATCGCCCCGTGCGCCAGCGATTTCAAGTTCGCCGGCGGCTTGGAACAACCGGCGATGCTGTATAGAACCGCGATCATCGTGGTTAAAATGGTAAAGCGCCAATCGCGGGCGGGCGTGGCGCGTAAAGGAATGGCGGACATATGAGCGACGACTCCAAGGTATTGGGTCACTCTCTATGGGGTGGACGGTTTTCCGCCAAGCCCGGGGCGATCATGGAGGCGATCAACGCTTCGATCAGCTTCGATAAACGGCTCGCGGCCCAGGATATCGCCGGCTCGCGGGCTCACGCGGCAATGCTGGGCGCGACGGAGATCATTACCGGGGCGGATGAGCGGGCGATTCAGGCTGGACTAACGACGATCGAAGCCGAAATGAGCGGAGGCACCTTCCCATTTCGCGTCGAACTCGAAGACATTCACATGAATATCGAGGCGCGGCTGATCGAACTCATCGGCCCCGCCGCCGGTCGGTTGCACACCGCGCGCTCGCGCAATGACCAAGTGGCTCTTGATCTGCGTTTATGGGTGCGCGAGGCGTGCGACCACACCGTCGGACAGATCGAGATCCTGCAACGGGCCTTGGTTTCCAAGGCGCTCGCTCACGCCGACGATCTGATGCCGGGCCTCACACATCTGCAATCGGCTCAGCCCGTCACCTTCGGCCACCACCTGATGGCTTACGTTGAAATGCTGGAACGCGACGCCGGCCGGTTCAAGGATGCTCGCGTTCGGATGAACGAGTGTCCGCTGGGCGCGGCGGCGCTAGCCGGCACGTCGTTCCCGATTGATCGAGCGATGACCGCCAAGGCCCTCGGTTTCGACCGCCCGACGGCCAACAGTCTCGACAGCGTATCGGCGCGCGATTTCGCCTTGGAGGCGTTGTCGGCGGCGTCGATCTGCGCAACGCATCTCTCACGGCTCGCCGAAGAAATCGTTTTGTGGGTTACGCCGCAATTCGGCTTTGTCACCCTGAGCGACGCCTTCACGACCGGCTCATCGATCATGCCGCAAAAGCGTAATCCCGACGCCGCCGAACTCGTGCGCGCCAAAGTCGGGGCGATTCTAGGGGCCTTGGTGTCGGTCACGGTGGTGATGAAGGGCCTGCCGCTGGCCTACGGCAAGGACATGCAGGACGACAAAGTGCCGGTGTTCGCCGCCTTCGACGCGCTGGAATTGGCGCTCGCCGCCATGGCGGGCATGATCGGCGACATGGCCCCTCGTCACGCGGCGATGGAGGCGGCGGCGGGAATCGGCTATTCCACCGCGACGGATTTAGCCGATTGGTTGGTGCGGCGCCTAGGTCTGCCCTTCCGCGAGGCGCATCACATCACCGGTGCGGCGGTCAAGCAGGCGGAAGGCCTCGGCGTCGATCTTGCGAGCCTCCCGTTGGACGCTTTGCAGGCGTTGAATTCAGGCATCACGGCGGATATTTATGACGTCCTGAGTCCCCGGGCGTCGGTCGCTAGTCGGCGTAGTTACGGGGGGACGTCCCCCGATCAAGTCCGCGCCCAATCGGCGCAATGGAAAAATAGGCTAAAATGACCCGCACCGCGCTACGCGTTCTGGCCGTCTCGGCGCTCGCCCTTGCCGCCGTTAACTTGTCCGCCTGCGGCAAGGTCGGCACGCTGGAACAACCGGCTCCCCTCTATGGTGAAAAGGCCAAGGCCCATTACCAAGCGCGCAAAGCCGCCGCCGCGGCGGCGGCGGCGGCGAAGAAGGATGACGGTCAGATCGAGGCACTACCGACCGACAAACGTTACGATCCTAACGCCGATCCGGGGCCCTCGCGCTATCTGCCGGTGCCCGGCGCGCCGACGGCGCCGAATGCGCCGGGTCCTCAGGGTGTGCTGCCAGATCCGTTTAACCATCCGCAATGAATCACTTCGACCTGCGGGACGGGGCCCTGTGGTGCGAAGGTGTGTCGCTGACCGCCTTGGCCGAGGCCGAAGGGACGCCCGCTTACGTCTATTCGACGGCAACCTTCGAGCGGCATTATCGCGTATTTGAAGCTGCATTGCGCGCCCATCCCGAATTGGGAAGGTCGACCATCGCCTATGCCGTGAAAGCCAATTCCAACGTCTCAGTGCTGGCGACGTTGGCACGGTTGGGTGCGGGCGCGGATACCGTTTCCGAGGGGGAAATCCGCCGCGCCTTAGTTGCCGGGATACCCGCCGCGCG
>JANXWN010000256.1 GCA_025351125.1 Caulobacteraceae bacterium
TTGACGTTGATCGCCGGGAAAGGCAGTTCGCCACGCTCCGCCATTTGGTACAGACGGTGCACACCGGTCGTCGTTTCCTCGGACACACCCTTGATGGCGCTGCGAATGGCCGAATAAAAACCCGGCTTTTCCCGCAGATAACGCTTCATGACCGCATAAAGAGCCTCTTCCTCCTCGTTATTCGGGTGATCCAGCACACGGGGGTCGGCCTCCGCCTTAGGGCCCAGTACGCACAGCAAGGTGGCGTCGCCGCCATCGTCGAGGATCAGGTTGGGATAACCGCCGTCGCTCCATTCAAATATTTTGTGCGCATAATCCCAATATTCCATCAGCGTCTCGCCCTTGGTGGCGAACACCGGGGTGCCGGTCACCGCGATGGCCGCCGCGGCATGGTCCTGCGTCGAGAAAATATTACACGAAGCCCAGCGCACGTCGGCCCCTAAGGCCTGCAGGGTCTCGATCAGCACCGCGGTCTGAATGGTCATGTGCAGCGAGCCGGCGACGCGGGCGCCTTTCAAGACCTGGGCCGGCCCGTATTCGGCGCGCGTGGCCATCAGGCCGGGCATTTCAGTTTCAGCAATATTGATTTCTTTGCGACCCCACGGGGCAAGCGCAATGTCTCGAACGATATAGTCGGCCACGACGGGCTCCTGCTCAGGTGATTTGCGAGAGTTTATAGACGGGCCAGCGCCGCGGGGCAACATCGATATAAAGATATCCTTATATCTTTATCGATCTTCCTCGAATCGATTCCGCACCAAGGCGCACAGCGCCGTCACGGCCACATCTTCGTCGGGGCCGTCGGCCGAAATTTCGATGCGCGCGCCCGGCCCGGCGGCGAGCATCATCAAGCCCATGATCGAGAGGGCATCGACCGTTTGATCCTCGCGGCTGACCGTGACAGCCGCTTTAAACGCCCCGGCCAGCTTAACGAATTTTGCCGATGCTCTGGCGTGCAGTCCCCTCTCGTTGACGATCTCGACTTCGGCGCGAGCCGTCACTTTTCGCCCGCCAAGACGTAGGACGCGACAGAAATATATTTCCGCCCGGCCTCTTGAGCATGGTGAACGCACGTCTCCAAGGATTCGCGCGCGCGCACGCTGGCCAATTTGATCAGCATCGGCAGATTGAGGCCGGCGATCACTTCGGCTTTGGTCTGCTCCATCACCGATATGGCGAGATTCGACGGCGTGCCGCCGAACATATCGGTCAGCAGGATCACGCCCTGCCCCGAATCGACGGTCTGACAGGCTCTTAGAATGTCGCGTCGGCGACGCTCCATATCATCATCGGGGCCGATACATATCGACGCCAATGCCGTTTGCGGCCCGACGACATGCTCCATGGCGTGGACGAATTCTTCGGCCAGCTTTCCATGGGTCACGATCACGAGCCCGATCATGCCAGATGCCTCAAAGGCGAAACCTCATGCCCCACCACGCCCTCATTACGGCGCGAAGCACGCTCCTTACTCCCGTTGGCGGTGCGCTCCAAGGTGTTCTATCGCCCGCAAGAGCTTGTCCGGCGCCGAAGGCTCGAATGCCCAAAGATCCAGGCTCGGCACGCGAATGCCCGCGACGGTTTTGAAGGCCAATTCAGGCAGTCGGCCTGGGCGTTCGGCGCTGTCAACGCACTGAACCGCCAAGATAATCGGCGCGATATCTATCGAGCGCGCGCCCACGACACCGACACCGCGCACTTCCAGCAGGCCTTTCAAGGCGATTGGGGCACGTCCGAAAAGACGGCCATCCGAGACAAAAACGTTTACGCGATCATCCGCCACCAGACAAAATCCGGCGCCCATCAGTCGCAAGGCCAGATCGCTCTTGCCCGCGCCCGAGGGCCCCTCGATCAAAACGCCGCGCCACATCCCGGTTTCGTAAAAAGCGATCAGGCCGGCATGTCGGATCATACGCGTGGCAAGGCCACGACGAAGCGGGCGCCGACAACGGCGCCTTGGCTCACGCGATTTTCGGCCCAGATCGACCCGGAATGAGTCTCGATGATCTGTCGGGCGATGGCTAGGCCGAGCCCGGAATTTCCCCCGAACGCCGCGCCCTTGGGCCGGGAGGTATAAAACCGCTCGAACACCGTTTCCAAATTTTCCGGCGGCATCCCCGGACCGTCGTCGTCGACGCTGATCCGCACCATCTTGCGTTCGACGCTCAGGGTCACCCGCACCTCCCCCTCCGGACCGCTGAACGATCGCGCATTATCGATCAGATTGCGAAAAACTTGGCCAAGCGGGCCCTCGCGACCGGACACGTGGACGGTTCGGCCCACCGACGGTGCGATGAACACGACCCGCGGCTGACCCGGCTTCAACGTCGCTTGATAAAGCTTACAAATATCGGAGATCAGGTTCACCGCGTCCAGCGGCGAGGGGATGTCGCGCGCCAACTCGGCGTCCAGCCGTGAGGCGTTGGAAATATCGGTGATCAGACGCTCCATACGACCGATATCATTTTGCAAGATGCCCGATAGCCGCCCGCGCTGAGCTTCGGTTTTGACCAAACCCAAGGTCTCCACCGCCGAACGGATGGAAGTCATCGGATTACGCAATTCGTGGGCGACGTCGGCGGCGAACCGCTCGATCGCCTCCATCCGATCAGACAGAGCGCCGGTCATCGCCTCAAGCGAACGCGTCAGGTCGCCCAGTTCGTCGTCCCGCATCGCCAAATCTGGCAGGGCGATGGCGCGGGCGCGCGACAGCCGCACCCGGTCGGCGGCCCTGGCCAAACGCAGCACCGGTACGGCCACCAATTGCGTCAACAACAGTGACGACAACAGCGTGACGCCGATCGCGACCAGTATGAACGGGATCAAGGCCCAACGCTGCGCCACGACATCCTGTTCAACGGCTCCCGATTCGAGTGTCAGCACGCCCAAAACGGCGCGAACTCTTCGTATCGGGATTGATACCGACACCACTTTGCGTCCGTCCTCGTCGAAGCGCGTCAGGTCGCCAACCACCACGCCGCTCAACGCGCCGGCCAATTCGCTTTTCAGCGCCGATCTTGCCTCTTGGGCAAAACGCGCCGGGGGCGGGCCGACCCGCTGGCGCACGCCAGTCTCGCCCGGCTCGCGCGGAGGCGGTAAGGCGCTCACGTCCACCCGATCCGACACCCGGTAGGAGTCGGCGAGCAATAAGCCGTGAGCGTCAAACAAACGTGCACGTTGCGAGCGCGGAATAAACAATAATTTTAGGACGCGACCGGCGATATCGGGTGAAAGACCCGGTTCCGGGTCGCCGACGGTCGCCGTCTGATTCATCACGTTGGCGATAATCTGACCTTGTAAGGTCAGACTGTC
>JANXWN010000325.1 GCA_025351125.1 Caulobacteraceae bacterium
GGCGTCTCGCAACTGGTGTCTGTGGATCTACGCGAAGCGGCGGCGATGGTGGAGGCTTGAAAACGGGGCTACCGATCAATCCGCCAATCGCCGATTTCGCTCAGTATTATTTCCAGCATCGCCATCAAGTCGCGCGGTTCGGATAAGGCGGCATCGAGCCGTGGCGACGCTTCAAGGGCCATCACCAACGGGATCGTCGCCACCGAAACGCCCGCAATCCGCGCCGTCGCGCGCGCGAGGGCTTGGCCAATACGCACTGGCATTTCGATGCGATCCACCGGCTCTTGATATAATCGGGAGCAGGCTGCGGCGGGGCTTGTCACTAAGTATGCGCGGCAGGTGAGGGGGCGTGATTCATGGATGCTGCACGATTCGTCTTCCAGGAATGGGTAAGCGACGCCCAGGCCGAACCAAGCGGCGCCCAAACGTTGATTTTCTGATTCGGCCAGGGGGTATTCCGGTGAGTCCGCGGCGTCGGAATAATTCCGCTCAAGCACGCCGCTTGTCGGTTATCCGGCGCAATGCGTCGGCGAATCGACGGCGAATCTCGCTCTGCCCAGGCTGCGGCGTCTCGGCCACCAATTGCGCCAATGCGCGCGCCTCCACGAGAGAAATGGCGACCAGCTGGCGACAACACGCGCCGCAACCCTTGGCACACGAGACACACGCCCCCGCTCCCTCGGCCGCCTCGTCGGCCGACCGAACGGATTTGCCGGCCAACATTTGCAGAAACGGCAACCACGCCTCGATCGGCTTTGGTTCGTCGGGCACGGTCATCGACGCTTGCACCGTCCAACGGGGGTCCGCAGATGAAGCCGAACAGCGGTTTGCGCCTCGGTCATGACGCGCCATGGGCCGGCGCCGCGGGCGCAACGACCGTTGGGGGCGGCGGCGCGGTCGCCGCAACCGCGTTGGTGCGCACGACCAGTTTCCAACCGCGGTCCGGCTTCAAAAACTGCGAAGACACACGCTGGACGTCCGCAGGCGTTACCGATCGAAGATCGGTGATCCGGGTTCTAGCGGTCGTGAAGCGACGGGGATCGGCCTGCGAACCGTTCATCAAGCCGAGCCAAAAGGCGTTGGTATCGCGAGATTTCAAGGCCGTTTCGATTACCGGCGCACGGGCGCGTTCAAACTCGTCGGCCGTTGGCGCCTTGGAGCCCATGTCGGTAACGATGCCATCGATATCAGCGAAAAAAGCGTCAACCTTTTGCGGCGGAATCTCCACCGAAGCGGCCACAAAACCAAAGTCCAGCAAGTCTGGCGACGCTACGGAAGCGGCGCTCGGGGTATAGGTGACACCTTCACCGTTGCGCACGCGATCGACCAACCGATTTTCCAGCACCTTGGCGGTGATCTCTAAAGTGCGAGCGCGATGTTGATCGGTGTGAAAATCAGCTGTCGGCCAAGCGACGTACGCGATCGCCTGATCGGCGCGCCCCTTGTGGGTCAAGATTGTCGGTTCCGACGTCGCGCTCGGTGCGCGAACCGTGCGGTTGGCGGTGGGGACCTCATGCGGATTGTCACGCGGGGGCAAGGTTGCAAGCGTCAAACTGACGGCGGCGATGGCTTGGTCCGCCGTGACGTCCCCGACAATCGACACTTCCATGGCGCCTGAATTTAGAAATGCGCCAACCAGCCCCGGCAGTTCGGCCGCCCGCGCTCTGACCAATTCGGTCGAATCCGGCGCGCCGCGCCAGCGGACGTCTCCACCGTGAAGCAATAGAGGCAGGGTCTTGCCGACAATCCCTTCGGGTGTTGTTTCGAGGCTGGGAAGCGCGACGCCAATGGACGCCTTCAGTCGGTCGACCGCTTCGGGCCGGAGACCGGGACGGGCGATCAAGGCGGTGATCAACTGCAGATCGCGGGCGAAATCCTTGGGTTGAGTGGAGCTGCTGAAACCGAAGCCAGAGTCGCCCACCGAAAACGATACACCGACGACCAAACCCGCCAAGCTAACTCGGATATCGTCGGCGGTTAGATCTCGCGTTCCCCCGGCCCCTAAAGCATTCACCATCCATAGCGGTGAGCGATCATTGGCGGGATAGCCAATCAAGCCGTCACCCACTTTTGCGGCGATCAAGATTTCGTCTTTGGAAAAGGTGGTGGTTTTGACGTTGAGGCGCAGGCCATTGGCGAAACGCGCCTGAGTCACGCCCAAGTCCGGCACGTCCTGACGCCAGAGCAGCTTCCCCGCCGGTCCCCAATTTTCGTATGGCCACGGTTTGACGGCGGGCTGTGAAACGTCGGTTACATCCGCCGCCGCTGCATTATCATAGTCGGCTTGCAGTCCAGCCGCCCCCTCTGGCAGAGCGGCAGGGAAGGCCGCCGCGATCAAGGGTCCCGAGCCGGTGAAAGCCCCCTTGAGAGCCTGGTCAACCTCGGTGGGCCTGAGGCCCCGCGTGAAGGTCTCGATCAGCTGCAAGGTCTGTTGGGGTGATTTAAACACCGTCTCGTTGTTGGTCGACGCCAGCAATCCGTCCGCGAGGCTTTGGGTGCTCCGGGTGGAAGCCCCCGCCGCGGCGGCCGACCAAGCCGCGCGGAGATTCGCCAAAGCTTCGGTCAATTCCTGGTTCGATACGCCGAACCGAGCGACGCGACGTTGTTCACGGATCGCCGCCCCAACCGCGCGATCCAGCATATGAGGCGCCGAAATCATTGATAACGAGGTTAATCGCGCCGATCGCAATACATTCGCACGGGAAAAATTGGCCGACAGAAACGGCGCGTCGGGCGCTTCGGCGATGCGCCCCAGACGTCGGTTCAATATCCCCAAACCGATGTCCTCAACGAGTCGCCGGCGTGCGTTGACCCGCGTGTCGGGCCTCGCGTCAAACGGCTGCACCCAGGTCACCCCGTAAAGCCCCGGTATGCCCGGAGCGACCAGCAGACGAAAGACCTCATCGCGCGTAAGCGGCCGGCCGAGATCGGGCTGCGGTCCCGGTATTCCGCGCCCGCGCCAGTCGCTAAATCCCGCTTTGATCTTGGCTTCCATTTTCGCCGGATCAACGTCGCCGACGACGATGAGAGTCGCGTTTTCGGGTCGATAATAGGCGTCATAGAACTCTCGAACCAGCGATACCGGTGCCGATTTAATGATGTCCACCGAGCCGATCGGATCGCGCGCGGCGACCAATTGACCCTCAAAAACGAATGTGCGCTGCCAGTCGCTCAGCGCTTTTGCCGGACTGGCTCGTTGGCGCTCTTCGGATAGTACCACGCCGCGCTCGCCGTCCATCGCCGCCTGATCCAGGGTCAATTCGCCCGCCACCTCTCGCAGGAGCATCAAGCAGGTGTCGACCCGATCGTCGTCCGATTGCGGCAGGTCGAGCTTATAAAACGTCTGATCGAACAGGGTAAAAGCGTTGCTGTCGGGTCCGAAGGCCAGCCCCTTGCGCTGCAGGATTTTCAACATTTCTCCTGGCGGCACGTGCGTGCTGCCCTTGAACGCCATGTGCTCCAGAAAATGCGCCAGACCGCGCTGGTCGTCGCGCTCCTGCAGCGAACCCGCGCCAATTCGTAAACGCAG
>JANXWN010000366.1 GCA_025351125.1 Caulobacteraceae bacterium
CGTCCGGCGGCGTGGGCGGGGCGCTCAACGGGGCCAATTCGACCCTGCAGCGGTGGGCGTTTTCCATTGGCGGCACGGTGGCCCACGAGGCCGGGCATACTTATGGATTGACCCACGCCAACGGCGCGACGGTTCTGCCAGGCGAGGATCCCGAGGGAACGCACATCATGCCGGCGGGTGGCGACGTCACCCCCGAAGAGCGCGCCGGATCGCGGCGGCATTTCGACGACACCAGTTTTGGCATATTGGCGGCCAATGTCGGCCTGTCGGTCGAAACGATTCACAATTGGGATTTCACGAATCCCAACAGCGTCAATGCCAATCGCATTCGTTTCGACGTGCTGAGCACCCAGCCCAGCTTGGCGTTGTCGTGGTTTTACGGCGGAAACCTCAGCCCGTGGACGACGCCGGTCGTGTCCGGGCCGATCGGCGTCACCACGTTTCGCGGCACGGTCTACAATCGTTTCCAAGTCACGTGGTCGACCGGCCAAAACTGGCTGAACGGCGCATCCGGCACGGTGCCGGCGGGCGCCAACTTCCACGTCGGCGCGGCATTTTCGAGCGTCGATTTCACCACCTCCGATCCGGTGATCGTGGCCAAGGTCAATTTGCTGGACGGGTCAGGCAATGCCTTGACCTTGCAGCCGCGCATGGTCGGCTACGACGCCGGCGCCTTGGACGCGGCCGACGGGGCGATGCGCCTGAACTTCTTCGTTCTGGACGGCGTGGCGCGACCGCTGGAGGCGCGCAATATACAGGTGAGGCAGCTTCCGCGCGTGGCCTCGATCGAATCGATGGTCGCGGGCGCGCGTTTGACCTCCTGGCAGGGTCTGCCCGTGCGACCGTGGAAGGACGAACGTCCGCTGCCGTGCGCGGGTCAAGGCGAGAGGACCGGATGCGCCCTCCGCGTGGGGCCCGAGGCGACATCGCTCGTGGTCGGCAACCTCGCGCAAGGCCGCCATATCGCCCAATACTATGACGGCGCCTGCTTGAAAGAGCGGCCGCCGCGGGGGAACGCCGGGGTCGGCGACTCGATCAAGAACCCCGACGCAAACGAATGTCCCAATGCCGGCTACAGCCTCGATTTGTTTCCCTCGACCATGCTTTACGTGACCGCCACCATCGTCGATCCGGCGGCCAAGCATTGGGACACGACGTCGCACAGTTTTGTGGTCGGGCCGGTTGAGTCGCGGCTCTATTACCAAGTCGCCGGTCGACATCCTGACCTTAACCGCAACGGTATTGACGACTATATCGATATCGCCACCGGAACGTCGAAGGATCCGGGCCACACCGGCGTACCCGGCGAGGTGAAGCTCTGTCTGCCGTTGCAGACCCGACTGGCGCGCGAAGATTTGACGGTGCGCAACAGCGCCCTGATGCTGGCCGACGCCCGGCGCCGCCTGAAGGATTGCGGCGAAAAATGCGGTCGCCACGAAGCCTTGGAAAAGGCGGTTGCGATCTTCGATGAAGCGGGCGAGCATGACCGCGCGAGGGACAGGGACGCGCTTGAGGATTTCCGCGAATGCGAAGTCAAGAACGGTATGCGGCGCGTCGCTTCGCGGTGAACGGCGCGGTCGTCGTGCTTCTCGCCGGCCTTTTGGTCGGCGCCGCGCCGGCGCCGCTAGTCGGGCGCAAGCACTATGTCGGACCGTCTCCCGCCGCCTGCGAGACGATCGATTATTTTTGCCCGTCGAGCGCGCGCGCCTTCCACGACGCGCAAGGCTGCGGCTGCCTGTACCCGCCCGACCTTGCGTCGTCCGCCGGTCCCGCCCCGAAAAGCCGTCATGTCCGGCACCGCCGACGGTCCGCCCACGCGCCGCGCTTGCCCCGCGATTGACCCTGCGTTCGTAAGGCGGTCAACAGCGGGCCGCCAAATGTCGGACGGGCAAGCGCTGAAATCAGACGCTTCTCAACAGCGCCGACACAGGTGATGCTGTAAGAACGGATGATGAACCCGATTCGCATTCTCGGTCTCGATCCCGGCCTGCGCCGCACCGGATGGGGGATTGTGGCGATCGACGGCGCGCGGCTGATCCACGTCGCGCACGGGGTTGTCGCGCCGCGCGACACGCTCGCCTTCCCCCAGCGCTTGCTCGCCCTGTTCGACGGCATAAGCGAGATCATCGCCTTGCACGCCCCCCACGAGGCGGCGATCGAGGAAACCTTTATGACCGCCAATGGCCAGTCGACCCTAAAACTCGGCCACGCCCGCGCCGCGGCCATGCTCGCCCCCGCCAAGGCCGGACTGCCGGTGGCCGAGTACGCCGCCAAGGTGGTCAAAAAAGCGGTTGTCGGCACCGGCGGGGCGGATAAGGCGCAGGTCGCCTTCATGATCGCTCGCCTATTGCCCAGCGCCGGATCGCCCACCGCCGACGCCGCCGACGCGCTGGCGGTCGCGGTGACGCACGCCCACGCCCGCACGGCGCGCAATTTTGGACGGGCGGCATGATCGGGCGGCTGCGCGGGTTGGTCGCCGAGATCGGCGAGGAGGACGCCCTGATCGATGTCGGCGGCGTCGGTTATGTAGTGCGCTGCGGCGCGCGAACGCTGGGACGTCTGCCGCCCTTGGGCGAAGAAACCATCCTGCATGTCGAAACCCAGTGGAGCGAGGCGACGGGCCAGCGGCTCTACGGCTTTTCCGGTCGCGAGGAACGGGCGACGTTCGTCGTGTTGCAAGGGGTTCAGGGCGTGGGGCCAAAGGCGGCGCTCGGCGTGCTCGACGTTCTCACCCCCGGCGAATTGGCGCAGGCCGTGGCGCGGGAAGACAAGGCGTCGGTCGGCCGCGCCAACGGCGTGGGGCCCAAATTGGCGCAACGGATTATTGTCGAATTGAAAGACAAACCGATCGCCGGCGGATTGATCCTGGCGTCGCCCGGCGCCGCCGCCAACCCAGCCGCTAAACTGACCGCCGCGGGCGACGCGCTGGCCGCTCTTCTGGGCCTTGGGGTCGCCGACGCAACCGCGCGGCGGCTGGTCGATCAAGTCGTGCTGCGCTTAGGCGACGCCGCCAGCGAAACCGACCTGATTCGCGCCGCATTGAAAGATTTGGGCCGATGACCCGGTTGGTATCGGGCGAAGTCGCGCCGCTCGAAACGACCGATAAGGCTTTGCGCCCGCAGACGCTCGACGAATTCGTGGGACAGGAACAATCCAAAGCCAACCTGCGGGTGTTCATCAATGCCGCGCGGACCCGCGGCGAGGCGCTCGACCACATTTTGCTGTTCGGTCCGCCGGGGTTGGGCAAGACGACGTTGGCGCAGATCGTGGCGCGCGAGCTGGGCGTCAACTTTCGCGCCACTTCCGGGCCGGTGCTGGCCAAGGCCGGCGATCTGGCCGCGATCCTGACCAATCTCGAACCCAACGATGTGCTGTTCATCGACGAAATTCATCGCCTCGCCGCCAACGTCGAGGAAATCCTCTATCCGGCGATGGAGGATCACGCCCTCGATCTGATCATTGGCGACGGCCCGTCGGCGCGCTCGATTCGCATCGATTTGGCCCCGTTTACGCTGGTCGCGGCCACCACCCGCGCCGGCCTGCTGGCCAACCCGTTGCGCGACCGGTTCGGCATTCCGCTGCGGCTGGATTTCTACACCGCCGACGAACTGCAAAAAGTGCTCACGCAAGCCGCGCGCAAGATGGGCTTGGACCTGGCTCCCGATGGCGCCGCCGAGATCGCCGGCCGCGCCCGCGGCACGCCGCGCATCGCCGGGCGCCTGCTGCGCCGGGTGCGCGACTTCGCCATGGCCGAGAGTGCGGCGACCATCGACCGCGCCTGCGCCGCGCGCGGTCTCGAACGTCTGGAGGTGGATGCCTTGGGTCTGGATTCGCTTGACCGGCGCTACCTCACCGCGCTGATAGAACACTACGGCGGCGGCCCGGCAGGCGTCGAAACGCTCAGCTACGCCATCGCCGAAGCTCGCGACGCGGTGGAAGACGTGATCGAACCGTTCTTGATGCAGCAGGGCTTTATCCAGCGCACCCCGAGGGGGCGCCTGGCGTGTGGCAAGGCCTATTTACACCTCGGCCTGACCCCGCCGGCGACGCCGATGGGTGTGATGCCGCTGTTTGACCAGGAGGGATGATCCCAAACGCCCGCGTTAGCGCCCCCTACCGCTCGGCTGACGCCGAGTCGCTTCCCCCTGAGGGGAAGAGCAGGGACTTCTAATTTCTTTGACCCCTGGGGAAATGCCGCGCTTGCCGGTTGAGAGATTTGGGTTAATCGCTGCTGGCGCGATGACCAAAATGAGTTTGAAAGCGCAACGCCCGACCAAGACCTGCGCGCAGTGTGGCCGGCCCTTTGCCTGGCGCAAGAAATGGGCGCGCGATTGGGACAACGTGAAGTATTGCTCGAAACGTTGTCGCGGCGCCGCGTCGGCGCACGCCCCAGAGCTGCCGTCAGGACCGATATGAGTGTCCTAAGAGTTGTTTTAGGCGACCAGCTGTCATTCGAATTGTCGGCGCTGGTCGACCTCGATGCCAAGCGCGACGTCGTCTTGATGATGGAGGTGGTGGAAGAAACCACCTACGTTCCCCATCACAAGCAGAAGATCGTGCTGGTGCTGTCGGCGATGCGCCACTTCGCCGATCAACTCCATCAGCGCGGCGTACGCGTAGACTACGTACAGCTCGACGCCCCGGATAATAGCGGTCATTTCACCACCGAGGTGCAACGCGCGGTCGCCAGGAATCGACCGGACCGGCTGGTGGTGACAGAGCCGGGAGAGTGGCGCGTGCAAACCATGATCGAAGGCTGGCAAGTCCTGACGGGCGTGCCGGTCGAGGTGCGCGCCGATGATCGTTTTTTCGCAACTCGCGCCCGTTTCGCCGCTTGGACGCAGGGACGGCAAACGTGGCGGATGGAGCATTTCTACCGTGAGATGCGGCGCGAACACGCCCTGCTGATGGAGGGCGACCGGCCGGCGGGCGGGCAATGGAACTACGACGCGGCGAACCGTAAGCGTCTGCCGGCGCGGGCCGTCTTGCCGCCGAGGCGACGTTTCGCGCCCGACGCGACGACGCGCGAGGTAATGGCGCTGGTCGAGCGCCGATTCGGCGATCATTTTGGCGGACTCGAGCAATTCGGCTGGCCGGTGACCCGCGCCGATGCGCTGATCGCGCTGGACGATTTCATCGCCCACGGACTGGCGAACTTCGGCGATTATCAGGACGCCATGAAGGCCGGCGCGCCGTTCGTGTTCCATGCGTTGTTGTCGCCGGCGATTAATCTCGGGCTGCTGTCCCCGCGCGAGGTCTGCCGGGCAGCGCAAGCCGCGTGGCTTTCAAAATCCGCGCCCTTGAACGCGGTGGAGGGTTTCGTGCGGCAGATTTTGGGTTGGCGCGAATATGTGCGCGGCGTCTATTGGAGCCTGATGCCGGACTACGCGGACAGCAATGCCCTGCAAGCCACGCGAAAACTGCCGGCCTTCTACTGGACCGGCGAAACCGAGATGCGCTGCCTGCGGGAAGCGATCGGCAGCACGGCGAGACACGCGTATTCGCACCACATTCAGCGCCTGATGGTGACGGGAAACTTCGCCCTGTTGGCCGGCGTGGCGCCGCGAGAGATCGAGCGTTGGTATCTTGCGGTTTATGCCGACGCCTACGAATGGGTTGAGATGCCCAATACGCTGGGCATGGCGGTCTTTGCGGACGGCGGGCAAATGGCGTCTAAGCCCTACGCCGCGTCGGGCGCCTACATTGACCGCATGTCGGATTTTTGCGCGCGGTGTGCTTACGACGTCAAGCAAAAGACCGGCCCAAAGGCCTGCCCGTTCAATTATCTTTATTGGGCTTTTTTGATCCGGCAGAAAGATCGTCTAGCCGATAATCCCCGTCTAGCCATGCCGTATCGCACGCTTACCGCCTGGCCGCCGGAGCGCCGCCAAGCAATCCTCGCCGAGGCCGACGCCTTTCTCGATCAACTCGAGGCCAAGGATAAGCTTTCCGGCGTCACATATTGATCCAAGGCGCCCGACGCCGTTATGCAATAGTATATTCAGCTCACGGACTGAACACACCATGGGTTTTCTGCTTAATGTCATGACAATGGATAAAAAACAGATAGTTAAATCTGATCTTCACCGCCGTTTCGCCGCCGGAAAAATTGCCCGCGATGACTGATAGCGCGCTTCCCAGCCCCTCCGCCGGCGCCTTCATCGGTCGCGAGCATCGCTTGGCGGTGCGGGTGTATTATGAGGACACCGACTTTACCGGGCTGGTCTATCACGCCAATTATGTGCGCTATTTCGAGCGGGGGCGGTCGGACTATCTGCGCGTGGCGGGGATCAGTCATACCGAGTTGCTCGAGCGGCTCGATCCGTGCGCTTTCGTGATCACACGGATGGAGATTGATTTTCGCAACGCCGCGAGGATCGACGACGCGCTGGTGGTGCACACCACCTACGACACCGTCAAAGGCCCGCGGCTATTGATCGGCCAATGGATTACACGCGGCGAAAGCCTGATCGCGCGCGCCCGCGTTTTGGCCGCGTGCATCACTCCGTTGGGTCGAGCGCGGCGGGCGCCGGCCGATTTGGTGGAACGATTGACGCCACGATTGCTTAACGCATCGCAGTCATAGTTTCGTTGAAGCCGCGCGCGATGTGCGGCGACGCTTGTCGCGAGTAAGGCCTGTTCATGGATCCCACCGGCGTCGTTACGCCCGATAGTTTTTCCGCCCTTCACCTGTTTTTGCGCGCCGACTGGGTGGTGAAAGGGGTGTTGGTCGGCCTCGCCTGCGCCTCGCTTTGGTCGTGGGCGGTGATTATCGACAAGGTGTTTCGCCTGGGGGCGACAAGCCGCGAGGCCAACGCGTTCGAAGACGAGGTCGGCTCGGGCAAACCGCTGGAAGATGTTGCGGCGGACGCCGGCGATCGCCCCAAACATGCCTTGCCGCGCATGTTGCAAGCGGCGTTGCGCGAATGGCGCGAGGCGCGCGCGAAGGGGCTGTTGGCCCCCGGCGAAGGCGATACGCAGGCGGCGTTTCTGATACAGCGCATCGACCGGGTGCTGGATTCCGTGGTGGCGCGGGAAAGCCAACGGGTAGAGGACGGACTGGGCAGTTTGGCCATCGTCGCCACCGCCTCGCCGTTTGTCGGTCTGTTCGGCACGGTCTGGGGAATTATGACCGCCTTCCAGGCTATCGCCATCAGCAAGAATACCAATCTGTCGGTGGTCGCGCCGTCGATCGCCCAAGCGCTGTTCGCGACCGCCGTGGGGCTGGCGACCGCCATCCCCGCCTATATCGCCTATAACAAATTCTCCACCGATGCGGGGAAATACGCCGCCCGGCTGGAGGGTTTCGCCGACGATCTGGTCACCGCCATTCAGCGGCGGCTGGCGGAGCGCAAATAGCCGTGGCGCTATCGGCGCACGACGCCTTCGCGGCGGGACGGCGACGCGGTCGGGCGCGGCGGGGTCGCCGCGCGGCATTGTCGGAGATCAACGTCACGCCTTTGGTGGACGTGATGCTGGTGCTGTTGATCATTTTCATGATTTCCGCGCCGTTGTTGACGGCGGGCGTGCCGCTGCAACTGCCCAAGACCGAAGCCGGCGCGGTGCAGGATCAGGCCAAGCCGATCACCGTTTCGGTGCGCGCCAACGGGCAGGTGTTCATCAACGAGACGCAAACCGCGTTTTCCGCTCTGTCGCCCGATCTGCGCCGGATCGCCGGCGAGGGCTATGACAAGCCGATTTACGTGCGCGCCGACGGCCGCGCG
>JANXWN010000389.1 GCA_025351125.1 Caulobacteraceae bacterium
GGGCGCCGCGTTCATGCCGATGGAATGGCCAGCGTTTTCGAAGGTCAGCAGATAGCGCGTCGCGTGGATTTCACGATCGAACAGGCCTTTAACGCCCGGATCATAGCCAACCAGAGTGTCACGATCACCGACGATGAACAGGGTCGGCGCAGCGACGGCGCTCAACGGATGAGCGGCGAAAGCCTCAGCGGTTCCAAACCGACCGGCGGGCGAAATCGCCACCACGGCCTTCAAGTTCGCCGTCGTCCCCGCCGTCGCGAGGGCGCCGTAACCGCCCATCGAATAGCCGATAAGCACCGTGCGACTGGGATCGGCGGTTGCTAGAACGCCGACGCGTCGTCGCGCCCGGCTCTGAGCTTCAGCGGTGACAAACGCGATGTCGAGCGGACGGCGCACGATGACTTGGACAAATTTGGCGCCGTCGGTGATCGGCGGATCGTTAAAATGCGGTCCCACCACGACATAGCCTTTGGAAGCCAGATTTTCCGCGAGCCAACTCATTGCGACTGGCGTGCCGCCATAACCGTGCGCCATGATGACGATCGGGAATGAGCCCGCTGTCGCCGCCGCTGCCGAGACGGCGGTTCCAGGTGCGGTGAAGGCGACGTCTTTGCCATCCTCGCCGGTCAGAACGCCGCGATAGACGACCGCCGCCGCCCCGACCGCCGATGCGCCCGGATACCAAATATCGATGGGTAAAACGCGATCCAGACGCGGTTGTGCGCCGGTTTTACGGCCGATGGCCAGGACGTCGATTTGCCGCGGTTGAATCCACGTGACGTGCGCGAGACCCACGCGGTATGGGCCGGGCGCCGCCAGTTCAGGGGCGTCGACGCCCGCCGTCGCCGCCGCGCTCACGAGACTGAGTGCAACGGCAAGGCAGAGCGGCAAGCGCATGAGAGGCCAGAACTTCACCTTGATACGCCCGCCGATGGTGCGGGGGCGGGCGACGGTCTCGCGGTCGCCGGCTTGGTAGATTTTGAAATAGGTGGCGCGCCCGATATGGGTCACCTTGACGCCGTCCGTAAGGTTCTTGCCAAAAATGCCGATCTCATAGCGGCCCAAGTCGTAGGCGAGCGCCATATCGAGGTTGTTCGAGGACGGGATGATCGTGAAGGTGACGCTGGGGCCATTGGGCGTCAATACTCCGCCGACGATCTTGGTCGCCAAGGGATCAAACTTGGTTTGTTCCTGACCGCGGCGTTGATAGCTCGCCTGAAGATGCAACACACCCTCGCCGACTGGACGATCATAATAGGCGGACACTCCGACAATCCCAGTGCGGCGCGTAGGGCGCTAAATTACCGTCAAACGCTCCGACGGTCGGTATTTGACCGTTCGCCTTGGAGTCGTTGTAAGCCACATTGGCGCCTAGGACCAGTTCGCGCGTCGACTTGAAGGTCGATTCCAATTCGACGCCCATGCTTCTGATGTCCCTCTCAAAATTTATGGCCGTGAGCGGCCGAAGTCCGCGCTCGTTTGAGCTGAACCGTCGTGCGTCTGGTTGAAAGCTGCCGCTCGGTAAGGCGCACCGTGACAGCACGCCGTGAATGCGCCATGCATTCTCCCAGCGGGCCGTCAGACAAGCCGAATCAATCGATGCGGATAAAAAAAGTCATTTGGGAAGCGCGTCGTGTGACCGGACAGTCGCGGGACGCCGAATAGGGGGACATTCATGACCGCAATCATCGCGGACGAGGGGCCCAAGACTGTAGCGCCCGCCTTGCGCTGGTATGTCTTGCTGGTGATGTGCGTGGTCTACACGATCAGCATCGCGGACCGCTATGTTATGTCCACCGTGCTCGAACCGATTCGGTTGGAGTTGAGGCTGACCGACAGCGGCGTGGCTTTCCTCACCGGCGTGTCGCTGGCTCTGTTTTACGTCACGCTGGGTATTCCGCTGTCCTGGCTGGCCGATCGGACTAATCGGCGCAACATTTTAGCGGTTTCGCTCGTCGTATGGTCGATCATGAGCGCTTTGTGTGGTTTTTCGCGGAGCTACACGCAACTTTTGCTGGCGCGAATCGGCGTGGGGATCGGCGAGGCGGGCGGGACACCGCCGGCAAACTCGATTATCGCTGACTATTTTCCGCCCGGGCGGCGGGCGATGGCGATGGCGGTCTTTGCGTTGGGCGCCCCGATCGGCGCGTGGCTGGGCGCGGACATGGCCGGCGCTGTGGCCAAGGCCTATGGCTGGCGGGCCGCATTTCTGGTGCTGGGCGTACCGGGGGTGGTGGTCGGCCTGCTGGTCTTTCTGACGGTTAAAGAACCGGCGCGCGGACAATTGGACAAAACCGCCGACAAGAATACGCCGAGCTTTCTGCAAACCCTGCGTTATCTCCTGAAGCAGCGCGCCTGCATGCATGTGATGATGGGCGGCGGCCTGTCGGCCTTGTGGGGATGGGGTCTAATGTGGTTCACCCCGACGTATTTGCAGCGCGCTTATCATATGGACGTCGGTCAGGCGGGGGGATTGTTGGGACCGATCCATCTGTATGCGGGCATCTCCGCGTCGCTGCTGACCGCTTGGATGCTCTCGCGCCCTTATTTTGCCGATCCGCGCCGCATTTTATGGCTGTTGGCGGCGGTAACCGCGATCTCCACCGTTCCGTCGGTCCTCGCCTATTGGACCCACTCGCTGGTCGTCGCGCGGTTGATGCTGTGGTTGTACATCCCGGCGATCTATTTCTACATCGGTCCGGCGATGGCGATGGTGCAAAATTTGGCCCCCGCGAAGATGCGCGCCATGTTTATCGCCATTTCGCTTGTGCTTGCGAATGTTTTGAACCTAATCGTCGCGCCGCAGGCGGTGGGTTGGATGAGCGACCATTTTGCCGGCCCCCGCGGCGCCGACGCCGCGTCCCTGCGGCTGGCCTTAATGATCCTGGCGCCCTCGGGTCTTTGGGCGTCTTGGCACTATTGGGCCGCCCGCCGCACGGTGGTGACCGAACAAACCTTGGCGGTGGGATTGGCGTAAAATTGAAATTCGGGGGAACGGACGGGGCGGTCGGGCTTTTGAGCCTCACAGGATTGCCCGTCGGTAATCAGGTAGTCTGGGAGATATAAATGAAAGTGTTCCTCGTGGCGGCCTCCGCCTTTGTTGTTTTAACCGCCGCCGATCCGGCCCTCGCCGTTAGCAACACCACCAAGGGCGCTGTCGCCGGCGCTGTCGGGGGCGCCCTCGTCGCCGGGCCGGTAGGCTTGGTAGCGGGCGGCGTTGGGGGCGCGGTGGCAGGCCGGCACTGGCGT
The DNA here is from genome assembly GCA_025351125.1 of Caulobacteraceae bacterium. Lineage (GTDB taxonomy): Bacteria > Pseudomonadota > Alphaproteobacteria > Caulobacterales > Caulobacteraceae > Acaudatibacter. Next base: position 3,250 of record JANXWN010000389.1, read on the forward strand.
CACGGTCGTCGGCACTACCGCGCGCATCACCACTAGTTTTGAGGCGGTTAACGGCGGGGCGAATCCGTATTGCCGCGCCAGCCGCCGCCGAGCGCCGCGATAAGGTCGACGGCCGTCGTTAAGCGAGTGGCCTCGATCTGCAGTTCGGCGTTGCGCGCCGACAAAGCGCTCGACTGCGCGACGACAACGGCGGTGTAGTCGGTTTGACCGGCAAGGTATTGGTTGCGGATAATGACTTCGTTGGCCGTCGCTGCGTCGGAGGCGGTCTTTTTCAAGACTTGCTCGTCGCGCAGCACCCGTTGCGCGGCGAGGTTGTCTTCCACTTGGCCAAAGGCGGCAAGGACGGTCTGGCGATAGTTGGCGACCGATTGATCATAGGCCGCCCGCGCTTGGGCTATCCTGGCGCGACGGGCGCCGGCGTCAAACAGGATTTCCACCGCCGAGGCGCCGATCGACCAGGAATTGGCGGACGTCTTTAGCAACGTCCCAATCGCACTGGCCGTCGACCCGCCGGATCCATTGAGAATGACATTGGGGAAAAGAGCCGCGGTCTGCACGCCGATCTGGGCGTTAGCGGCCGCGACACTACGTTCGGCCGCGGCGATATCGGGGCGGCGCTGCAACAGATTGGACGGCAGGTCAGCCGGTATATCAGGCTGGACCAGTGTCCAAGCCGCGGGCGCGAGGGTCACGGCCGCGGGAGGCCGACCGGTCAATACAGCGACGGCGTGCTCCAGGCGGGCGCGCTGCTGAATCAAATCGACCGCGCTCGCCCGGGTGTTGGCCAATTGGGTTTGCGCCGACAGCACATCGCTCTTGGCGGCGACGCCGACCGCATAGCGATTTTGGGTAATCGTGAGGCTGCGCGCGTATCCCTGCGCCGTTTCGTCGAATAGTCGTTCTTCCTCATCCAACTGACGCAATTGGATATAGTCAATGGCCAATTCGATCTGAACCGATAGCCGGACATTGGCGAACGTGGCGGCGGCGCCTTGCGCATTGGCTTTGGCGCCTTCGATCGTGCGGCGAACTTGACCCCACAGGTCCGGCTGCCAGGAACCCCCTACGCCGACATGATAGGTATTAAAGCCCGGACCTCCACCGCCGCCGGATTTGGCGGCTGATCCTGTCAGGCTGACGGTCGGAAAAAGCGCGGCGCGGTCTTGCTTCACCAAATCGGTCGCCTGGCGATAGGCGGCTTCGGCGCCGGCGAGCGTCTGGTTGGCCGCCGCGACTCGATTTTCCAAATCGTTCAGCGTCGAATCACCAAACACCGTCCACCAATCCTTTCGATCCGCCGCGTCGGAGGGGGTAGCCGGCGCCCAGCCGTCGGCTTCTTTATAAACCGCGGGCGTGGCGACCGACGGGCGGTGGTAGTGGGGCCCGACGACGCACGCGGACAACGCCGTGAGCAGGGCCGTGACGATCGCGATGGTGGATTTGGACATAAGCGGGCTGTCTTAGCCTAAAGGGGAGCCGGTTGTGGCAGGGCGGCGGCGCGGCGGGGCGTTTTGCCACGCCGACGCAATTGTTCGAGACAAAGATACACCACAGGCGTCGTCAGCAACGTGATTACTTGGCTGACCAGCAAGCCGCCAATGATCGTAATGCCCAACGGCTGGCGTAACTCCGCGCCTTCGCCAAAGCCGACCGCCAGCGGCACAGCTCCCAATATCGCGGCGAATGTCGTCATCATGATCGGCCGAAAGCGCGTTAACGCCGCCTCGCGGATGGCGTCGCGTGGCGCCAGGCCGCGATCCCGCTGGGCGACGATGGCGAAGTCGATCATCAGTATGGCGTTCTTCTTGACGATACCGATCAGCAAGATCACCCCGATCAGGGCGATCAGTGAAAACTCGACGTGCAGCACGATGAGCGCGATCACCGCGCCGATCGCCGCCGACGGCAAGGTCGAAAGAACGGTCAGGGGGTGAATATAACTCTCGTAAAGGATCCCCAAAACCAGATAGATCGCCACGAGCGCGGCTAGGATTAAGAGCGGTTCGCTGGCGAGGGATTGCTGAAAAACCTTGGCTGTGCCGGCGAAACCGCCGTGGATCGTCGCCGGCGCACCGATGCCCGCCAAGGCCCTTTTGATTGCGGCCGTCGCG
>JANXWN010000410.1 GCA_025351125.1 Caulobacteraceae bacterium
CAAGGCGCACAAGCCCGACCTGATCCTGATGGATATCCAGTTGCCCGCGATCTCCGGATTGGAAGTAACGCGTTGGCTGAAGGAAGATGCAACGCTCGCGGCGATCCCCGTGGTCGCGATCACCGCATTTGCCATGCAGGGCGACGAAGACCGAATTCGTGAAAGTGGTTGCGAGGCCTATATCGCCAAGCCTATCTCGCTATCGAACTTTATCGATACGATATCAAAATTCATTAATTAAACAGAATCGAACGACCCTATTTAATCTTGCCTTCCTTAAATTCGACGTGCTTGCGGACCACCGGATCGTATTTTTTCACGACCATCTTTTCGGTCATGGTGCGGGCGTTCTTTTTAGTGACGTAAAAAAAGCCGGTATCCGCTGTCGAGTTCAGGCGAATCTTGATGGAAGCCGGTTTGGCCATGGCGGCGAAAGTCCTCTTGGAGCGCGCGGCGCGGGGCCGGAAGTCGGAAAGGCGCGGAACATAGAGTCAGCGCGCGATAAGTCAATATTTTGCGCGCTCACAAATAGCGCAGCTTTGATCGCCCGCCGATAAACTGCATCGAGGGCGCCGGACGCGAGGGATCGGCCAGCCGCAACGGCGTCTCGCGTAGGACAAAACGTGTGACGCTAGGAAGGTCGAGCGTGAGGGCCTCCTCGAACTCGAACCAGGCGATCTCGTGCAGTTCGCCGCAATCGCTCTGTCGGTCCAAGCTGATCAGATGTTCGGCGTCGGCCATAAAGAAACGCGCGTCAAACCGCTTATGGCGCGAGGGCGGCGTCACCGCGCGGGCCACGAAATCCAATGCCGCCAAATCGGGGAGGGCGCCTTGGGCAAGGAAATCCCGCCAAGGACCGCCGCCGCGCCGCGGATCGGCCGATCGGGCCAACAATAGACCGGCCTCTTCGAATGTTTCGCGGATCGCCGTCAGCGCCAGAGCGCGGACTTTGGATTTCGGGCCGGTTTTCTCCAGGCGCGCGGCCACCTCGGCGCGCAACTCGGTCGCGCTCGGCGCACGATAGTCGGCGGGATCGATCCGTCCGCCAGGAAACACCCATTTGTCGGGCATAAAATCGTGTCCCGCGTGGCGTCGTCCCATTAGAACACGCGGCCTGGGGCCATCGCGACGGACAATAATCAAGGTGGCGGCGTGCCGCGGCCGTACGGTTATCGCGCCGCGTGGTCGAGCTTCGGGCGGTTCAATATCTATGTCTGCGAAGGGCGATGTGCTCATGATGGCCCACCGTAGAGCGCCACAAACCGAACAGGAAAGGGTGTCGTCGCGGCACCTTCGGATTTTGCAGGGTGCACGAGGTGTTTCCGGGCGCTATGGTCGGCTATCAAAACCCTAGTGGTCGGAGGATATGGTGGGCGACGCCGTCCAACTTCTCATCGGTACGCGAAAGGGCGCCTGGATCTATCGCAGCGACGAAGCGCGCCGTAGCTGGGCCGTTACCGGACCAATTTTCCTGGGGCAAATTATAAATCATTTCGTCGTCGATCCGCGCGGTTCAGGCACGATGTTGATGGCGGCCAAGACCGGCCATCTGGGGCCGACGATTTTTCGCTCAACCGACGGCGGCGCGACGTGGACGGAGGCGACGCGGCCGCCGGCCTTCCGAAAGTCCGACGATTCGACGACCGCCCGCGCCGTCGATTACACCTTTTGGCTTGAGCCGGGTCACGTCGACGAACCCGGCGTGTGGTGGGCGGGCGCCTCGCCGCCGGGCCTGTTCGTCAGCCGTGACGACGGCGTGACCTGGGACAGCGTCGCGGGCTTTAACGAGCATCCGATGTATTGGCAATGGGCGCCGGCGGATTTTGGCACGCCGGACGGCCCTTTGCTCAATCAAATCGCCATCGATCCGCGCGACGCGCGCCACATGTATTTAGCGACATCGACCGGCGGCGTATTCGAAAGCCTTGATCGCGCGCAAAACTGGCGCCCGCTCAACCGGGGTGTCGAGGTGACGTTCGGCCCTGATCTCTATCCGGAATTTGGCCAAGATGCGCATTTCATCGCCGTCCATCCGCTTAATCCGGATAGAATTTACCAGCAGAATCATTGCGGGATCTACCGTATCGATCGTCCGTCGAATGACTGGACGCGCATCGGCAAGTCGATGCCGCCGGACATCGGCGATATTGGCTTCACCGTGCTGGCTCATCCGCGCGAAATCGACAGCGCCTGGGTTTTTCCGATGGACGGAACCTCGGTTTGGCCCCGCGTCAGCCCCGGCGGTAAGCCCGCCGTTTACCGGACCCGTAACGGCGGCGAGACGTGGGAGCGTCAGGATCGCGGCTTTCCGACCGAACAGGCGTGGTTCACCGTCAAGCGTCAAGCCTTTGGATGCGACGCGGTCGCTCCGGTCGGTCTTTATCTGGGCACGACCGGCGGTGAATTGTGGATGAGCGACGACGAGGGGGATCACTGGCGCCGGATCGCGGCGCACCTGCCGGAAATCTACAGCGTGACGGCCGGCCCGGCGTCTTGATGCGGGTGTTTGTTCCCAGCCAGCTTCAATCGTACACCGCCGGCGCGACCCAGGTGGACGCCGTCGGCCGTACGGTCGACGAGGTCCTTCGCCATCTCGACAAGCATTATCCCGGGATCCGCTTTCGCATCATCGACGAACAAGGTCGCATTCGACGGCATATGCGCCTGTTTGTCGGCGCCGATACGGTCAAGACGGTTGCTCAGATCGTACGGACGACGGACGAATTGCTGATTTTCGGCGCGCTCAGCGGCGGATAGGCAAGCCTCGCGGCGTTGACAAGCAACAACTTTGCCCTAGATACGGTCGTAACTGAGAAGCATTCTCAATAACGCAAGGCTGATTTTGTCCCCGCCCGTCGCCGCCTCGTCAAACCCAAAATCAACAAATCGTCTCGGTCTTTTCCTCGCCGTTTTAGGCCCCGGGCTGGTGGTCATGTTGGCGGACACCGACGTCGGCAGCATTATCACGGCCGGCCAGAGCGGCGTGCAATGGGGTTATCGGCTGCTCCTGGTCCAAGTCGTGCTTATGCCCATTTTGTACATGGTGCAGGAGTTGACCGTTCGGCTGGGCATCTTCACCGGGCGCGGACACGGGGAATTGATCAAGGAAACCTTTGGTCGGGTCTGGGCCTGGATATCCGTCGCCGGCCTCGCGGTGGCCACGGGCGGGGCGCTGCTGACCGAGCTTTCCGGCGTGGCGGGAGTGGGCGAGCTTTACGGCGTCCCGCGCTACATCAGTCTTGCGGTTGCCGGAGTCGCTTTGTTGTTGACCGTCTTCACCGGGTCTTATCGCCGGGTAGAGCGCGTCGCCATCGCCGTCGGACTGTTCGAACTCGCATTTTTCGGTGTCGCCTGGGCCGCGCACCCCCACCTGCCGGAAATGGCGTCGCAATCGGTGCGGATTCCGTTCGCGGATAAAAGCTACATGTATCTCGTTGCGGCCAATATCGGCGCGGTGATCATGCCGTGGATGGTGTTCTACCAACAGTCCGCCGTCGCCGACAAAAAACTGCGCCCCGAGCATTTCACCGCTGCCCGCTGGGACACCGCCATCGGCGCCGTCGTCACCCAACTGGTCATGGCGGCCGTTTTGGTGGCCGCCGCCGCGACCCTCGCGGTTCATCACGCCCACCGGGATTTAAATACAGTCGGCGATTTGAGCGCGGCCCTGACCCCTTATCTCGGCATAGGGTTCGGGAGGTTGGTGTTTGGCCTCGGCATTATCGGCGCCGGCATGGTTGCAGCCATCGTGGCTTCCCTGGCGCTCGCGTGGGGTTTGGGCGAGGTGACCGGCTACAAACATTCGCTCGAGCATCACCCCCTGGAGGCGCGCTGGTTTTACGCCATCTACAGCCTTTCGGTGGTCGGCGGCTGTGTGTTGGTTGATCTTGCTCCCAATCTCGTGACCCTCAACGTCGGCGTGCAGGTGATGAATGCGCTGATGCTGCCCGTCGTGCTCGGCTTCCTGATCGCCCTCGCGGCCAAGGCCTTGCCAGAAAAGGTTCGGTTGAAGGGCTGGTATTTGTGGACGGTAGTCGCGGTCGCGGGTGCGACGTGCGCGCTGGGCGTGTTTGGCGGACTGTCCGGTCTCGGGCTGGTTTGAGGCCGCCCACGGGCGCCTCAGTCACGCGATGGGGGGCCACCTCGTTCATCGTCGCCGTCCGCGCTTCACCCCGGCGGGCTTACCCTTGTCTCGCACGCCCAACCGCGCCCGCGGCGCCGTGGGATCCGCCGGTTCGGGATCACTGAGCATCTCGAGCAGGAGGCCACCGGTGATTGGGGTGGCCTCTTTCAATTTCACCTCGACGGTTCGCCCCAAACGCCAGCGCTCGCCGCTACGTTGACCCACCAACGCATGCGTGCGGTCGTCGTGAATAAAGTATTCGCCGCCGAGGCTGGACACCGGAACGAGGCCGTCGGCGCCGGTCTCCGTTAAGCGGACAAACAATCCAAAACGGGTCACGCCGCTGATCCGCCCCGCGAAGGTCGCGCCCTCACGATCTTTCAGGAAGGCGGCGACATAACGGTCGATGGCGTCGCGCTCGGCGGCCATGGCGCGGCGTTCGGCCGCGGTGATGTGCTCGGCCGTATCCTTCAGATTTTTGATGTCGATGTCGGCGAGGCCATCCGCGCCCAAACCGAGCGCCCGGATCAGAGCGCGGTGCACGATCAAGTCGGCGTAGCGGCGGATCGGCGAGGTGAAGTGGGCGTATTTATCGAGATTGAGGCCGAAGTGGCCGACGTTGTCCGGGGAATATTGCGCCTGCATCTGGGTGCGCAGCACCACCTCGTTGACGATTTCCGCGTGGGCGGTCGCGCGGGTTTGCGCCAGAAGGCGGTTGAAACGCTCGGTGCGCACCGTTTCGCCTTTGGTCCACGGGATGGCCAGCGTGGCCAGAAAATCGGCGAGGTTCAGCAGTTTTTCGGCGCTCGGAGTGTCGTGAATACGGTAAATCAGCGGGGTCCGGCGCTGCTCCAAAGTCTGAGCGGCGCAAACATTGGCCTGGATCATAAATTCTTCGATAAGCTTATGGGCTTCGAGGCTGGCGCGCGGGGTGATCGCCGCGACGTGCCCGTCGTCGTCCATTTGGATGCGCCGTTCGGTGGATTCGATATTTAACGGCGATCTTACGTCACGCCCTGCTTTCAGCACGGCATAGGCGGCCCAGAGGGGGGTCAGGACGGCGTCCATCAGGGGACCGGTCACGTCGTCCGGCTTGCCGTCGACGGCCGTCTGAGCCTGTTCGTAGGAAAGCTTGGCCGCGGAGCGCATCAAACCGCGCAGGAACTTGTGGCCAATCTTGCGCCCGTGCGCGTCGAACACCATCCGTACGGCCATGCAGGCGCGCGGCTCGTGCTCTAGCAACGAACACAACCCCGCTGACAAAGTTTCGGGCAACATCGGTTCGACGCGGTCAGGGAAATACACGCTATTGCCCTTTTCCCGGGCGTCGGCGTCTAGCGCCGACCCGGGCCGCACATATGCGGCGACGTCGGCGATGGCGACCCAGGCGATCCAGCCGCCGGGGTTCTTGGGATCATCGTCCGGCTGAGCGAAGACCGCGTCGTCGTGATCGCGGGCGTCCGGCGGATCGATCGTGACCAGCGGCAAATCACGCAAATCGGTACGGCCGGCGAGGGTGGGGGGCTTGGCGCTGAGCGCTTCGGATTCGGCGGCGTCGGAAAAACCGGTCGGCACGCCGTGTGTATGGATGGCGATCAGCGACGCGGCGCGGGGGTCGTCTTCGCGCCCGACGGTTTCCAAGACCTTGCCGCGCTTGGGACCATAGGGTCGATCGCTGCTCCCGCCAATTTGGGCCAGCACCAGATCGCCGTCTTTCAGCCCGCCGGCTTCGCCCGGAACCAGCAAAAGGCTGTCCTTCGTGCGCCGGTCGACCGGTTCAACGCGCGTTTCGCCGCGCGATTTGCGGATGACGCCCAAAATGCGGTGGGCGCTTTGGCCGAGGCGCTTAATCAGCCGCGCCTCGCGCTCGCCGTTTTGCAAGACGTCGAAGCGCACCAAAAGCCGGTCGCCCAGTCCGGGCGCCCCCGCGACGGCTTCGTTCTCGCCCGGCGCTAAGCGGATCGCCGACGATCCGACGTTCGCCTTCACAAGCTGGACGAAAAGATCGCCGTCGGCGTCCTTATCGACGACATCGACGACGCCGACCGGCGGCAGGGCGTCGGTGCGCGACGGACGTTGGCCCGCGCGATTCTTGGGATTTCGAGAGAACGTGCCGCGCGCCATGTCGCTTAGCCCCCAATACGGGTCACGCCTTTTTCTTCGCGGCGGGTTTGGTTTTCGCCGTCCGTTTCTTTGCCACCGGTTTCTTTGCCGGCGCCTTGCGCACGCCCTTCTTGCTCTGCGCGCCTTCACGGGCGGCCAGCAAAACCACCGCCTCCTCCAACGTCAACGCGCCCGGATCGGCCCCCTTGGGAATGTTGGCGTTGACCGCCTCACATTTTACATACGGGCCGTAACGACCGGCCAAGACCCGGACAGGCTTGCCGCTGACGGGATGAGGTCCCAATTCTTTCAGCGCCGCGGCCGGTTCGCCGCCGCGCCCGCCGCGCCCGCCGCCGGCGCGTTTTTCCGCCAAAACATCGACGGCGCGATTGAGGCCGACGTC
>JANXWN010000432.1 GCA_025351125.1 Caulobacteraceae bacterium
GGGCGCCGCCCGCCCTGTCCGAGGCGCTCGCCAAAGCCGACGAGGTCTGGTTCGAATTACCGATGGACGCCGCGACGCAGTCGCGCGTCGGCGAACTGGCGCGCGCCCGCGGCCTCTGGCCGGCCGGAAAGCATTTGTCCGACGACCTCGATCGCAAGCAAAACAAACGTCTGACGCGAGACGCGGCGGTCGTCGGCGTGTCGGTCCAGGCGCTGCAGACCATGCGACCCTGGCTGGCCGACGTCCTGCTGTCGCTGGCCCTGGACGGCGAGTCGGGCGCGGCCGGCGCGAACGGCGTCGAAACCTGGGCCCAAGCTTCGGCGCGGGTCGGCGCCGCGCGCCACGCCTTCGAAACACCGGACGACCAGATCGACGTTCTGGCCGGCGCGGCCGACACCGACCAACGCGCGGCGCTTCAATCGACGCTCGACGACATCGAGGACCACAACGATCTTTATCGGCGCCTCGTCAACGCCTGGATGGCGGGCGATCTGGCCAGCCTACAGCGCGATGTATTGGGTCCGCTGCAAGTGAAAACCCCGGCTTTGTATGCCCGTCTGATCGGGGATCGCAATCAACGGTGGGTGGCCATCCTCAAGGAGCGCCTGCGCCACCCCGGCTTGATCGTCGTTATCGTCGGAACCGGCCACCTCATCGGCCCCCAGGGCGTGCCGGCGGCCCTGCGCGCCCAAGGTTTTGCCGTTGAAGGACCCTAGGTCCCAGGAGGGCAGAGAAAGATTTAGCAACGCGCTTCTCTTCCCCGCCTGGGGGAAGCGACTCGGCCTCAGCCGAACGGTAGGGGGCGTTGAAGTGGCGGGCGCCCCCTTCGTCTCGCGCGAGAGGGCGCGATCCACTTCCCTCAGAGGGGGCAGAGAAAGCCCGCCGGGCGGCGCTTCGATTGACCGCGATCAAGCCTTCGCCTATATCCGCGCCTCGCGTTTTTCCAATCGCTCGGAACGGTCCGAACGACGACGTTTTAAGGTTACACTTTCCATGGCCAACAATCCCGGCGCCAAAAAAGCCATCCGCAAGATCGAGCGCCGGACGGAAGTGAACAAGGCGCGGCGTTCGCGGGTTCGCACCTTCCTGCGCAAGTTTGAGGAGGCCGTCGAGTCCGGCGACGCAGGTGCAGCAAAAACCGCCTTCACCGTGGCGCAATCGGAACTGATGCGCGCAGTGGGCAAGGGTGTCGTGCACCGCAACACCGGCTCTCGAAAGGTTTCGCGCTTGCACCGTCAACTGAAGAAGTTGGCGACCGCGTAAATCCCTAAATTTACGGCCCATACCGCTGTATTTTATGGATAAATTTTGAAAAGGACGACCGGCGACGGTCGTCCTTTTTGGTTTGTTTCGCGCCTCAAAGCGCGATCGGCGCGCTCAAAAAAAAAGTGATCGGAAGAATAATCAAGCCTGTCAGAGCCTTCCGTGAGTCAACCCGATTTTCATCGAATTTTAACGAATTTGGACGTTGACGCGCGAGGCCGCACGGGTAGGTTGAAAACCTCGGCGCTTTCGATCTTATACGGATGAAAAGCGGCGGCGGGGAGCTTGTCCCCACCGAGCGGGGGCGTGTGTCTAATTCATATTTTTAAGCCGGCGCCTCACTTTGCGCCGACGCCGAAGGTTTGGGAGACCAGGATCGATTATGGCGCTGGCGGCGAATTTGATGGAGCCTATCGCGGATACGTCCGCTTCGGCCGGCAGCGTCTGGCGGATGGCCAGTCGCGCGCTTCGCCATGAACTTGGAGAGGCGGCGTTCGGGTCGTGGCTGGCGCCGGCGAGCCTCAAATCGACCGCGGACGGAACGCTGTGCCTGGTCACGCAGACCGGGATCGCGCGGGACTGGATCAAGCGTTATGCGTGGCGCCGGATTGGCGAATTGTGGGCCGCTAACGATCCGGACGGTCGGGCCTTGAGCCTTAAATCGCGCACTGAATTCGACTTGGCGGGCGGCGACGGCGCCGTGGACGCCGCGCCGGTGAACGTCGCCGCGGTGAGTGCACCGACGGCCGCTTCCGCGTCCGCCGGGCGGGGAGCGAAAACCAGCACCCTGCAAGACCGATACACCTTCGACGCCTTCGTCACCGGACCGTCCAACGAATTCGCCCACGCCGTCGCGCGGCGCGTGGCGTCTTGGACCGACGGCCATTTTAACCCGGTCGTGATCCACGGCCCCTACGGCTTTGGCAAAACCCATTTACTCAACGCCATGGCGTTGGAAGCCATGGCCACGGCGCCGCATCGCAAGGTGCTGTACCTGACCGCCGAGCGGTTTTTGTCGACCTTTGTCCGCGCCGTGATCGAGCGGCAAACCGCGACGTTCAAAGAGGAATTGCGGTCGGCCGACCTGTTGCTGATCGACGACGTGCATTTTATTGGCGGCAAACAATCGACCCAGGAAGAACTGTTCCACACGCTGGCCGCCTTGATGGAAGACGGTCGCCGCGTGGTGTTTTCGGCCGACCGACCGCCGTCGGCCTTGACGGAAATCGACGCGCGCCTGCGCTCTCATCTTTCGGCGGGGCTAGTGTGCGGCGTCGAGCCGGCCGATCGCCATCTTCGCCTGGGCATTTTGGAGCGCAAGGCCGCCGCGCTCTGCCGCCAACAAGGCTTTGTCGGCGTCCTTCGCTCCGATGTCGCCGCCTTTCTGGCGGACCGATTCATCGACAGCGTGCGCGAACTCGAGGGGGCCCTCAACACCTTGATCGCGCGCGCCGGAGCGAACGTGGGCGGGCTTTCGCTCGACGAAGCGCAATGCCTTTTGCGACCGCATCTGCGCGGCGGCGAACGGCGGATCACGGTCGACGAAATCCAAAAGGCGGCGGCCGAACACTACGGCATGAAGCAGGCCGAACTGATCTCCGATCGTCGCACGCGCGCCGTGGCCCGGCCGCGTCAGGCGGCGATGTGGCTGGCCAAACAGCTCACCACCCGCTCGTTGCCGGACATCGGCCGGCGGTTCGGCGGGCGCGACCACACCACCGTCATTCACGCGATTCGGCGGATCGACGAATTGCGCGCGAGCGATGCACAACTGGCCCGGGATCTCGACGTCATCACCCGCAAATTGCGCGGATAGGGCCGTTTCGCGGTTCAGGCCATTTGGTGCTGCTTAAAGAAGGCCAGCATCCGCGCCCAACCGTCCTTGGCGTCCGCGGCGTTGTAGCTGGAGCGGTAATCGGCATGGAAGCCGTGGCCGGCGTCGGGATAGATGACGATCTCGCTTGAGGTTTTGTGCGCCGCCGCCAGCGCCGCGCGCATGGCCGGCACGCTTTCGCTCAAGGGGTCCTTGCCGCCGTACAGGCCCAGTACGGGCGCGTTCAGCGCCGCCACTCGCTTGATCGGCCAAAACCGTTTTGGATCGTCGGGCGCGCCGACGGGCGGGACCATTCGACCTTACCAAGCGACGCCGCATTTCAGCGCCGCGAAGGCCTCGCACGCCAGCCAAGTCACGCCGCCGCCGTAACAAAAACCGGTAATGGCGATGCGGTTCGCGTCCACGAAGCTTTGATGATTAAGAAAGGCCAAGGTCGCGGCGATATCGCCCATGACCTGCGGATCGGAGGCTTGCGCGACGATCTTCATCACCGCCCCGATATCGGCGAGCGGCGCTGGATCGCCGACGCGCACGAACAAAGCCGGCGCGATCGCCACATACCCCAACTTGGCCAAGCGACGGCAGACGTCCTTGATGTATTCATGCACGCCGAAAATCTCCGACGCCACGATCACCGCCGGGTGTCGACCAGCGGCGGCCGGCCGGGCCACATAAGCGGGCAAGGCAAACGCGTCGGCGGGCGCGAGGTGCGCGCTCTCGACGATCAGTCCCGCTTCATCAGTGTGGATCGGATCGGCCTGCGCCGACAGACCGGCCATGGCGTAACCGCCGAAAAACGCGGCGGCGACTCCGCGCCGCGTCAGGGCCAGGTCTTGCGGCAAAACGCCCTCGGGGCGGGTCAGGATCGTCATGACGGTTTCTCCGTGTCAGCGAGCTAAGGCGCCCGCCAACAACTCTAACGCGGCCAAGGCGAAAGCGTCCATGTTCGACGCCCGGTCGCTCATGCCGGTTTTCAAGGTCGTCGCCATCTCGAGCGGGCCGCTGATCGCTAGGCAGGTATGGCCGGCGGCGTCGCCGTAGGGATTTCCCGTCGGGCCCGCGGCGCCGGTTTCCGATAGACCCCACGTCGCGCCGAGATTTTCCCGCACGGTGCGCGCCAGCAAAAGCGCGTAAGGCTCGCTCGCCGAACGCAGGCCGGCGACCGCCTCACGCGGCAAATCGAGCAAGGCCATCCGCGCCTTGGCGGTATAGACCACCGCGCCGCCCTGAAAATACGCGCTGGCGCCCGGCACGGCCAGCAAGGCGGCGCTGATCAAGCCGCCGCTCGACGACTCCGCGACAGCGAGGGTTTGACCGCGCGCGATCAAAGCATCGGCGAGCCGCCCCGCGGCCGCCTGAAGGTCGTCATTCATGCTCACACACCCTTCGCCATGCCCCACTGTCGTCTATGGCCGCGGCCTTGTCTGTAGGTCACGAGATGCGGCGGGCAACTTTTTACACCGCCACGAAAAAACCAGACCTTTCTCTTCACCTTCCCGGGGAAGCGACTCGGCGTCAGCCGAGCGGTAAGGGGGCGACGTTGCAGCAAAGATCGCGCGGCGGGCACCCCCTTCGTCTCGCGCAAACGGGCGCGATCCACTTCCCCCAAAAGGGGAACAGAAAGATTCGGCGCCTCCCCTCTGCCCCCTTCCCCGCGCCCCCTTGACGGCCCGGGTCTTTTGACCGCAACGAAACGCCATGAATGACGCCGCCCCCCTTGGCCTCGCGACGCCGCCGGAGTTGGACGAGTTGCGCCATTCGATCGACAATATCGACTCCGCCGTGGTGCATTTGCTAGCTGAGCGGTTCAAATGCACCCGCAAGGTGGGCGCGCTGAAAGCCAAGCTGAATTTGCCGCCGGCGGACCCACTACGCGAGGCCCAGCAAGTGGCGCGGTTGCGCGCCTTGGCCGTCACCGCCGATCTGGCGCCGGAATTCGCTGAGAAATTCTTGGGCTTTCTGGTCAAGGAAGTCATTCGCCACCACGAGATTATCCGCAACGGCGGTGATCCGTCATGATCCTTATCATTCGCCATTGGCTGGTCCTGGCCTTGCTGGCCAGCGCCGCCATGCTGGGGGCGGCGCACGCCTTCGAAACCTTCGGGCGGCTGGCGCCGTGCGAATTGTGCCTCAAGGAACGCGAGGTTTACTGGCTGGCGATGACCGTGGCCGCCGTCGGCGTCGCCTTAAGCTTCAGCCCCGTCCAAGTGCGCCGCGGCGCGTGCGCCGCCCTGGTCTTGATCTTTCTGTTCGGCGCCGGATTGGCGGTCTATCACGCCGGCGCCGAATGGAGGTTCTGGCCCGGCCCCGCCAGTTGCAGCGGCGGATCGATGCGCGCCAGCGCCGCCGATATGGCCAAGCTGTTGAGCGGGGCCGCGCCGCGCGCGCCGTCGTGCGAAGACGCGGCGTGGGTGTTTTTGGGCCTGTCGATGGCCGGCTGGAACGCCTTGATATCCGCCGGACTGGCCGCCGTCAGCGGCTGGGCGGCGTGGGCGAAAACAGCATGACCGCGGCCTCCCTGCCCGCCCGTCCAGGCCCTGGCGCGCGCGCGGCGCGCCTCGCGCAAATCCTGCGGGTCGATCACGCCGGCGAACTGGGCGCGGTGCACATCTATCGCGGTCAGCGGGCGGTAATGGGCGCCGCGCCGGGCCGCGACGAATTGGCCGTCCGCCTTGGCGAACTGGAAAGCCACGAGGCGCGGCATTTGGCGCGGTTCGACGCGCTGCTGACCGAGGCGCGCGTGCGCCCCACCTTGCTGGCCCCGTTGTGGCGCGCGGCCGGCTTTGCCCTGGGCGCCGGCACCGCCTTGCTGGGCGAACGGGCCGTCCACGCCTGCACCGAAGCGGTCGAAACCGTGATCGAGGGGCATTACGCCGATCAAATCGCCGAGCTGCAAAGCCGCGAGCCGGCGCTCGCCTCCGAACTGAGCGGCTTTCGCGACGACGAATTGGCCCACCGCGCGCAAGCGATCGAGCAAGGCGCCCGCGACGCGCCCGGCTATACTTTGTTGGCGGGGGTGATCCGCGCCGGCTGTCGCGCGGCGATCAAGCTTTCGGAGAGGCTGTAATGGATATCGAGGCGATCCGCCGAAGCGCCGAACACCCGGAGCAGGCCACCCGCGCCGACCTCGAGGGCGTCGCCGCCGATCTGTCCGACGCGTTCGGGGACGATGTGATGTTCGATTGGTTCCTGCGTGGCGATCGGCGGCGCG
>JANXWN010000436.1 GCA_025351125.1 Caulobacteraceae bacterium
TCGGCGCCGAGGATATCTGGGCGACCGTCGGCGTTCATCCGCATGAAGCCAAAGATTACCAGGATCTAAGTCCCAATTTGATAGCCGACTTGGCGCGGCGGCCCAAGGTGATCGGCATCGGCGAGACCGGTCTGGATTTCCATTACGACCTCAGCCCGCGCGAAGTGCAGACGCGTTTGTTCCGCAGCCATATTCAAGCGGCGCGGACCTCTGGCCTGCCGTTGATCGTTCACACCCGTGAGGCCGATGACGTGATGGGAGATATACTGGAACAAGAATTCGCCGCCGGTCCGTTTAAGCTGTTGATGCATTGCTATACCTCCGGCGCGGTGTTGGCCCGACGGGCGGCGGCGTTAGGCGCGTGGTTTTCCGTATCGGGCATCGCGACCTTCAAAGCGGCGGCCGACGTGCGCGCGGTGATCGCCGACATGCCGGCCGATCGGATCATCGTCGAAACCGATTGCCCGTATTTGGCGCCGGTTCCGATGCGCGGCCGCCGCAACGAACCGGCTTTCGTGGTGCACGTCTTGGCGGCGCTAGCCGAGATCCGAGGTTGGTCGAAAGCCGAGGCGGAACAACGCAGCGAGATGGCTTTCTTCAGCTTGTTCGACAAGATCGACCGGCCTTGACCGCCGCCCTTGAAGTCACGATCTTGGGTTGTGGCTCGTCCGGCGGCGTGCCGCGGGCCGACGGCGCGTGGGGCGCGTGCGATCCGACCGATCCACGTAACGCCCGATCGCGCTGTTCCGTCATGCTGCGGCGTTTGTCCGACGAGGGGCCCGAGCGGCAAACCACCGCGGTGATCGACGCCGCGCCGGAGTTTCGGCTGCAGACCGCGGCCGCCGGCTGCAAACGACTCGACGCCTTGCTGCTGACCCACGATCACGCCGATCAATGCCACGGTATCGACGACATTCGTGCATTCGCCGTGCGACAGCAGCGCAAAATCGATTGCTGGATGGACCAAGCGACCACGGCGTCGGTCACACGGCGATTTGGCTATCTATTTCAAACCGAAAACCACTATCCCGCGATTGCGCAGTCCCGTCCGACGGCCGCACACGGAGTCGTTTGGCCGATCGAGGGGCCATCGGGCGCGATTTTGACTAGCACCTTTGATCAAGACCACGGTGGAATGCGCTCGTTGGGCTATCGTATTGGAAACATCGCCTATTCCAGCGATGTGGTCGATTTCCCCGAGACGTCCTTTGCCGCTTTGACGAACCTCGACGTCTGGATCGTAGATGCCCTGCGTTATACGCCCCATCCGACCCACGCCCATGTCGACAAAGCGTTGGAATGGATCGCGCGGGTTAGGCCAAAACGGGCCATCCTCACAAATATGCATATCGATCTGGATTACAACGCGTTGGCGGCGCGACTGCCGCCGGGCGTCGAACCCGCCTATGACGGCCTGCGGTTCACGGTTGAGATCAACGGTGAAGGATCTTGATAAACCTCGGGTTCCTGGCCTCAAACAACGGTAGCAGCGCCCGTGCTATCGTGGCGGCGATCACGGCGGGCGTGCTGGATGCCGAAGCCCGTTTGATGGTCAGCAATCGACCTTCAGCGCCGGCGCTCGATTTCGCGCGCGCTCAGGGCGTTCCAGGGCTTTGCATTCCCACCCTGCCGGATCCCGCCGCGGCGGACGCGCGACTGGCGCATGCCATGCGGACCGCCGGCGTCGAGTGGATCATCCTCTGCGGCTACCTGCGTAAATTGGGCCCCCTGACGCTTCGCGCGTTCGAGGGGCGTATCCTCAATATTCACCCGTCGTTGTTGCCGCGACACGGCGGGGAGGGCATGTACGGTCGACGGGTGCACGCCGAGGTGATCGCCGCCGGCGATACGATCAGCGGCGCCAGTGTCCATCTCGTCGACGGCGACTATGACCACGGCAAGGTGATTGCCTACGTCGAGGTCCCGGTCTTGCGCACAGACACCGCCGAAGATGTCGAACGCCGCGTCACGCGCGCCGAACCGGGCCTCTATATCGATACGCTGCGGAAAATTTCAGCCGCGCAAGCCGTCTAAGCTACCGCCTGATCGCGGTCGACGCCCATCAACAGCGGTTCAAGCAGATATCGCGCCAGATGTCGCACGACGGGCGCCGCCACGCCGTCGCCGGTCAGGCGATAGGCGGCGTTATAGTTGGACGGCAGGACGTAATCGTCGGGCAGACCCATCAGGCGCGCCGTTTCGCGCGCCGAAATCAGTCGCGTGCGAATGCGCGATCCCTCCACAACCATCACCGTTTGGCGACTGGACCCACCGGCCGGCGTGCGTAGGCAACCGGCCAAATCATCAAAGCGAACCTCGGCGCGCTGCAACTTACAGCCGGCCGCATCGACGCGCGTGCGCCGGTAAATCGTACCGACCTCGCGTCGGCCGGTGCGTTGCGCCGCGACGATCTTGGCCGTGTGCAACGGCGCCATCAGCGCCAGTAGGCGGGAGGTTTGCACCGGCGTATGCCATTTCACGCCCGTCGGTTCGCTTTCGATCAGATCGGCGAAACGCCCCCGCCGTTGGGGCGGCGTCGGCAGGGACCACCATACCGCGCGATCGCGTGCCCGCGGCGAAACGAGCGCCATCGCCCGTCGCAGTTCCTCGGGATGAAACAGCGGGATTGGATTTTTCGTCGTCAGGCCGGGCGTAATCCGCACATCGTCCCGTATGCCAATGATAAATAGACGCGGTCGCGATTGCGCGAGAAACAAATTCGCGTTGATAATCAAGGCGCCAAACCGATAACCGGACATGGTGAAGGCGTCGCAAATCGCGGCGAAGTCACGCCCGCCACGTGACGTCAGAGTTCCGCAGACGTTCTCCAGCACAACCAGTTTCGGCGCGCGACCGCCTGCAATCAGGGCGCCGATCACGTCCCAGA
>JANXWN010000478.1 GCA_025351125.1 Caulobacteraceae bacterium
TTGATGTCGGCATCAATCGCGTGCCGTTTCGCGATCCGGTCAAGGCGGCGCAGGGCAAGACCAAACTGGTCGGCGATGTCGCCTACGCCGAGGTCCGCGAGGCGGCCGGTTGGATCACGCCGGTGCCGGGCGGCGTCGGCCCGATGACCGTGGCCTGCCTGCTGCAAAACACCGTCATGGCGGCCAAACGTTTGAACGGACTGGCGTAACGGAACCGAGCGAGATGAAGACGCCATCGACCGATCCTCAAAAGATTTATGACGCGGGGGAGCCCCGCCCACAGTGCGGCGCGATCGTCTATCGTCGCGCGCCGAAGCTGGAAGTTTTATTGGTGACATCGCGGGAGACGGGACGCTGGGTCATCCCCAAAGGCGGACGGATGTGGGATAGGACGCCCTGGGAAACCGCGCTCACCGAAGCATATGAGGAGGCGGGCGTGGTGGGCGACATCGATCAGACCCCGCTGGGCGCTTACGACTATATTAAGTTTCTAAAATCGGGCGAGGGCGCGCCGTGTCGGGTCACCGTTTTTGCTTTGGCGTTGACCGAGCAACTCGACCACTGGCCGGAGTACGATCAACGCCAAACACGCTGGTTCGCGTGGTCCGAGGCGATCGGTGCGGTTCACGAGACCGGGTTGCGCGCGCTTATTGCAGATTTTGGGGTGTGCGCGTCATAACGATGCGGCCTATGCCCCCCCACCTGCGTCCACCCAGACTGTCAATTCGCTCAACACATGATTGAGGGCGGCGTCAAAAGCCGGCACGATCTCACCGACACGGTTGTCGCCGGCCGGTACGACGGCATGGAACGTCCGCTGGCGGTGAGCGGCTGGGCGCGACGGGTCGTCCAGCGCCGCATAAACTTCGATGGCGACGCGAGGGGCTGATCCGGCGCCGTTATCGTAACGGGCTTCGAACCGCCGTACGTCGAGTTTAAGCACGTAATCGGGACGGCTGATTTCGCCGCGCGCGAGCAAACGCGTCGGTCCGGCGTGACTGGCGAACGCCTGGTCTACTGCCGCTTCGAACAGGGTCGTCGCCGAGGTCACCCAACGCGCTCCGGTGATATAAGCGGTCTTGTCGCCCTCGACGGTCAGGATCCGATCATTGGCGGACGCGGTTTCGAAATTAATCGGCGCGAGCCGCACGGCAAACCCAGCCGCCGAAGGCGCGGGAACCGAGCCTTGGCCGGCGCCGAAGCGATAAAGCTGCGCGGGCGGTGTTTTTGGCAGCAAGGATATGCAACCAGCCAGCAGAATCGGCATGGTGACGAATGCGCCGAACCTCCTCAAAACGCGAACCGTAATCATGGTTTCACCTGCATCTCTTTGGCCTTGGGTTTGCTGAGCAAGCCTTGCGGATTGGCCTGGACCTCGCCGACCAGCCGGTCGAGCTGGTTGGTGGCGCGTTGCAGATCCGATAAGGCGCTGGCGATCTGCGGTGCGCCATTGGCTGCAAAATCACTGGCTGGCCCGTCGAGTTTCTGGATGAGACCGCGCAAATCCTTGGCGGCGCCTTGGATTTCGCCCGCCGCTCCGCTCAAGCGCGCAAAGGTTTTTTTACCGTCTCCCTCGACCAGATTTTGACTCGACTTGGCCAGGTCACGGATCTGTTCGGCTGCTTGATCGGCGCTTTGCAAGGTTTTTTCGGCGTCGGCGATAAGCGCTTTGCGTTTGTTGAGTTCGGCGGTGACCGCCTCCAGATTTTTAAGCGAGGTGCTCATGCTTTTTATGTTGTCGTCAGACAGCAGACGATTGACGCGGTCCAGTACCTCCACCGAACGCTGGACCACATAGCCCCCACCGGCCAACAGGTCGGAAAAAGCGTCGCGGCGGCTCGACATGGTGGGGATTTGATTGGACGGGACGGTGGTTTTCAGCAGCCGTTTGGCCGGCGTTCCGGCGCTGATCTGCACGTAATTGACGCCAGTGATGCCCTGCGGTTCGAGCGTGGCGTAGGAATCGATCCGGATCGGCACATCGGTCGTCACCTTAGCCCGCACGATCACCTGCTGGGCATTGTGCGGGTCGATATAAAGCTTACTGACATCACCG
>JANXWN010000008.1 GCA_025351125.1 Caulobacteraceae bacterium
CCGGCGCCCAAATGACCGCCGGTTTCGGAAACCGCGCTGATTGTCTCGGTGCGGACGTCGTCGGCCAGGCGCCGAAGGTCGGCGAGGCTGAGGGCGCGCGCGCCGGAGGGCAGTTGGATACTGTCGAGCAAAGGCGTGGAAGCCATGATAAATTACAACCTGTTAGGCGCCCCCGCCTGCAACGACGCCAATCCGCCGCTCTTTAGATCGCCCCTCGATCCCGAATCGTCGTCGTTGCGATCGATATGGAGCCTGTCACGATTTACGTTCTAGCACAAAATCGACGGCGGATCGCAAGATTTCCCCACGATCGCCGAAGATGTCGAGATGGGCCTTGGTTTGTGCGCTCAACAGATTGACTCTTTCCTTGGCCGCTTCGACGCCCAACAGGGTGACGTAATTGGTCTTGCCGCGCTCGGCGTCCTTGCCGCCAGCGGCTTTGCCCAGCGCCTCGCTATCGCCTTCGGCGTCCAAGACGTCATCGACAATCTGATAGGCCAGACCGATATCGCGGCCAAAGGCGGTCAGGGCGTGACGCTCGCCGACGGCCGGGCGGGCCATGGTCCAAGGCAATTCGAAGGCCACCGCGATCAGGGCGCCGGTCTTCATCCGTTGCATCCGCGCCACCGCGCCCAAATCGTCCCTCACGCCCAACAAGTCGATCATTTGGCCGCCCACCATGCCGCGCGCGCCCGAAGCGATGGCGAGACGCCGCACCAACTCGGCGCGCACGGCGCCGTCCTCGTGCGTATCGGGGTGGGCCATGATGTCGAACGCCTCGGTCAGCAATCCGTCGCCGGCCAAGACGGCGGTGGCTTCATCATAGGCTTTATGCACCGTCGGGCGACCGCGCCGAACGTCGTCGTCGTCCATACACGGCAGATCGTCGTGCACCAGACTGTAGGCGTGGATGCATTCCAGGGCGCAGGCGGCGCGCAGCACCGAGCGCTCCGGCAGATCGAACAGTCGACCCGCTTCCATCGCGAAAAACGGACGAAGGCGCTTGCCGGGACCCAGCGCGGCATAGCGCATGGCTTCGGTCAGGCGCGATTCGGGACCCTCGGCGCGCGGCAGAAGCTCGTCCAACGCGACGGTGACCAGATCGGCCGCCTCGGCGATGCGTTGCTTGAGTGACGGCGGGACGCTCATGTAAACGTGGCCGGCTCGACGCCGATCGCACCGGCGGGACCGAGGATGATTTTCTCGACTTGCAATTGCGCGGCGCGCAGCTTGGCCTCGCAATGCGCCTTCAGAGCCGCGCCGCGCTTATAGACATCGACCGACCGCTCGAGTTCGGCCTTGCCCGACTCCAGTTCGGCGACGATGCTTTCCAATTGGGCGAGCGCCTGTTCGAACGAGAGGGCGGCGATATCGGTCGCGTCGGTCATGATCGATCCCTTAGAGCCTGATGCGTTTACACGGAACAGCTGAAAACGCTGAATCCGGCTCTCCACTTTTGCTTCGAGAGCACGATTCAGATTTTGGACCGTCTGTCTAAAATCACCTTGCTCTAGACTATCGATCTGCCCGCTTGAACCCCTGTGTCCGCTTTAGCGGCAGAGCGGACTTCAAGGTTTCTCGAACCGCCGGACGGACCAGTATTTGTAGCCTCGGCCAAACGTGCGGCGCCATCCCCGCGCGGTCAGGGCGCGTCCGATCATGGCGTTGAAAAAGCCGTGCGCGACCAGCAAGACGTCCTGACCGCCGTCGGCCAAGGTGATCAGCCGCCCCGCGGCAAGGTCGGCGCGCACGTGCGCCTGCTTGACGGATTCTTCGGTCAGATGATGATCGAAGAACCACCACCAGAAGCGGGTGAAGAACCCCCACAGGCGAGGGCCCATCTTTATCCAAGGCGGCCACGGCGGCGGCGGCAACGGCGCCTCGACATAGAGATCGTCGGCGGCGAAAGGCCGGCCATTGGTGAGAAGCGCGGCGCTCTCCATCGCCCGTGGCCGCGTCGAGGTGACCACCGCCGCCCCGCCGCGCGCCAAGGCCGCGATGTCGTCTGGCGGCGATTGCTCCGTTTGCAGCGAGCCGACCTCATAGCGCGCCCACCACGCGCCATAACCGACCGCGTCGAGGCTGATGTCCCGCGATAAAGCCGGTTCGCCGTGACGCACCAAGGTGATCACGCCCGCCACGCCGTCAGGCCGCCCGCAAGGCGCGCACGTGAGCCAGGGCCGATGCAGCGAGGCCCGCCAGATCATAACCGCCCTCGAGCGACGAAACGATCTTGCCGCCGCAGTGACGATTGGCCACCGCGACGATCGCCCGCGTCGCCCAGGCGAAATCCTCCGCCTCCAGCGATTGCTCGGCCAGAGGATCGCGAACGTGGGCGTCGAAGCCGGCGGAGATCAATGCCCCGGTGCCGCCGGACGCGCCGCGCGAGGTGTGGCGACGCGCCTTCGAAGGGCTGGTCGAGCGCATGGACGCTTTCGCGCCGGACTTGGTCTTGATCTCCGCCGGCTTCGACGCC
>JANXWN010000054.1 GCA_025351125.1 Caulobacteraceae bacterium
TTCTGATCTTGGCCGGTCGCGCCGCCGACATCTTTGGACAGAGACTGTGTCTGCTGGTGGGGCTCAGCTTGTTTGCCATCGGATCGTTAGCGGCCGCCGCGGCGCCTGGCCTGCCCATGCTGATCGCCGCGCGCGCGCTGCAGGGGGTGGGCGGCGCCATCCTGGGGCCGGCCAACTTCTCCCTGATCAACGTCTTAGTGCCCGCGGGCGCTCCGCGCCGCATGGCCATGGGCGTGTTTGGTCTCATGCAAGGGGTGTCGCTGATCATCGGATTGCTGGTCGGCGGGGCCGTCACCACCCAGCTGGGTTGGAGGTGGGTATTCGGCCTCAACCCGCCCCTGGCGATCCTCGCCATTCTTCTGACCCTGCGGTGCGTGCCAAAGCCCGCGACGCCTGCGCGTTTGGACAGCCATATCGATTGGCTTGGCGCCGTCCTGATCGGCGCGGCTATGATCCTTTTGCTGCTCGGGGTGTCGGCGATGGGTAAGGAGGGGTGGACCGCACCGCGTCCCCTGGCCATGACGGCCGCGGGCGTCGTGGTATTCGCCCTTTTCTTCGTGGCCGAAGGTCGAGCGCGCGAACCGCTGGCCCCCTTGTCGATGTTTGGCCGGCGCAATTACGCGGCGGCCAATGTGATCATGCCTCTGCTGCTCGTCGCCGTAGGCGGGGTCTTCGTGCTGCTCAGTGTCTATATGCAGACCAGCCTCAAGATGTCGGCGATGCAGTCTGGCCTGGGCATGATGCCCTATGCGGCGGCAGTCATAGTGTCGGGGCAGGCGCTAGCGCCGCTGATGGCGCGACTGCCCAACCGAGTCATCGTGTTTGGTGCTTCGGGTCTATTCGTGCTCGGCATCACCCTGCTTGCCGTGCTTAGCGAGCAGCCCAACTACTGGATCGCCATCGCTTTGGGTTCCGTCGTGACCGCTCTGGGCGCCACCACCGCTTTCATCGCCCTGCTGGCCGAAGCCACCGCCGACATTCCGGCCTCGCAACAAGGCGCGGCCTCGGCGGTTATGTTCACCTTCCAAGCCCTGGGCGTACCTTTGGGCGCCACGTTGGCCCTGTCGGTGCTGGGTCTCGCGGGACCTCTCGCCGGTTTGGCCGCCTTCAGGAACGCCTATTTTGTGATGGCCGCCGCGACCCTCCTGGCGCTGATCGTCGGCCTGTTGGCCTTGCGACCGGCGCCGCGTGCGTCGGAGGTCGAAGCGCTGGCTTCATAGGCAAGACCCCGCGCGCGGCGCCAGACGTGTTCAATCGACCTGGATACGCGTACCGCGAGATTCCAGGTGATGTCGGACGATCTTCCACTCGCCGGCGGTGCGCCGCATGTCGGTGTTGTAGGTCGCCCAAAGAGTCAGCGTCTTGTTCGGCTCGGCCTTGAGATAATGCAAAGCCTGCACGTCGGTGCGACAGTGCGCCGTATCTCCATCGACGGTAGCGAGTTGCGGGCCCAGCATGTGCTGGGTCGGACCGTAGGCTTTCAACGCTTCGGTGACATAAGCCACCCACCGGTCTCGACCGTGAAACGCCACCTCGCCGAAGCCAACGACCTCCACGTCGTCGGCGAACACCGACGCATAGAGCGCCATGTCACGCTGATCCACACCCTTCGCGTAACGCAACATCACGTCCGTAAGGGCAATGCGGTCGGCGACGTAAGAACTATCGGTCAATGCGATTCTCCTCGGTTAAAGGTCCCGCGCGCCGGCGCAGGTTTCGGTCTCGTCGCGGCGCGATCTGCGTTTAACTTGCGATCCAACGGTCGATGTTTTGGTGGAAGTAGCGAACGCGGCGTTCTTGATGGGCGAGCGTTTCGCGCGTGTAGCCGCGCGAGCGCAGACCCTTCTGGGTGCCGTACCAAACAGATAGGTCCTGATCGATGCCCGGACCCATGGAGACTTCGCCCAGCTTGCCCTGCTGATGGGGCGCGGGGACCGCGACGTCCACCCATTCGGCCATACTCTGTGAGTAGTATTGCGCCTGTCCCTTTGGGAACAGCGTCATGTACCACATGTCGAAATAACATTTCTCCGGATCGCTCTCGTGCGGACGCGCCCGCAGCCAGATATTGCCGTCTGGCTTGAGGCTGAACGACAGGTTGGGGAAGATCGTGAAGTGCCAGTGATCGGTGAGCTGGGCGTCGTGATAGGTCGAGAAGTCGAATCCCTTCTCTTCGCCGAGCAGGCGCTTCTGACGTTGCAGTGCGGCACGGATTTCGCCGGTCTTGCCGCCCCGGAACTCATCCGGATCCAGATCCCAGAATTTCAGTTCGGCTTCGAGGTAGGTGAGGGTCTCGTCCTCTCCGCCCTGCAGCGTCTTGGTGGGGCCGGCGCCGGGCATCAGCATGCGGCAGTGGCCGCTCGGATATAGGTCGAACTGGCTGTTGTCATAGGCGTA
>JANXWN010000059.1 GCA_025351125.1 Caulobacteraceae bacterium
GTCCTCAGCGAGATCAAGGTTGCGGTAGCGGGCGGCAAGTGCGGCGATCACGCTCCCGCCGGCCGCCCGCGCCGCTTGGTCCAGAGCGCTCCGGATCAAGCGCCACCCAGCATGGGCCTGATCTCGATAGCGCCGTCGCTCGCTAACGGCAATTTCTCGGCGACGGCGATCGCCGCGTCGAGGTCCGCGGCTTCAATCAGGTAGAAGCCGCCGAGTTGCTCACGTGTTTCGGCAAACGGCCCGTCGTGGATCGCGTTAACGCCGGCTTGCCGGCGAACGGTGGTGGCGCTGGCCGTGGATTTCAGGCCCGAGCCGCCGATTCGCGTGGGGCCGAGTTCACGGCTGAACGCCATATGCTTGGCGACGATCTCGTTCAGGGCGGGACTGCCTTGGTCGAGTCCGACCACGGATTCTTGTTGGTAGATCAGCAGGGCATATTGCATCAGTGGTCCTCCTTCGATGCGCGAAAGCGCGGATTGCGCTTCCTGCAGCCTCAAGACGTCCAACCCGACTCGATATCGACAGACGCAAAATATATTCTGATAAAGGGACGGTAACGCGGATAAATCATGATGCACAGTAAAGGGCGCCGTCGATCGTCATGAACGCCGAGGATGATCCCGCGCCGAATGTCGCAAGGCGACTGGACCAAATTCGCACCGAGCAGACACGCGCTCTGTTTCGCAACTGCCCCGTCGGCGTCATTAGCGCATCCGTCGTCGCGACAGCCTTGGCCGTCGGTTTGGCGAGCGCGGCAAGACTGCAGGGGGCCCGCGCCGAGATCTGGAGCGCGACGATCATCGGCTGCGCGGTAGCCCATATAAGCCTGTGCAATCTGTATTGGCGTGCTCAGCCGCCGGATCGGGCTTGGCGAGGTTGGTTAGGGATGTTCACGGTCATCGCCGGGCTGGAAGGCCTGGGCTGGTGCGCGGGCGCGGTCTGGATGGGTTCGACGCACGATCTGACGCAGGAATTGATGGTCTTGCTGGTGGCGTCGGCGGTGACATCGGGGTGTGTGTCGGTATTTGGGCCGTTTCTGCCGACCTATTTGTTGTTCATGGTTCCGGCGATCGCGCCGCACGTCGCGATCGCCTTGAATGCCGATTATCCCTACCACAACCTTCTGGCCGGTTTGGAGATCGCCTATTTGGCGCTCATGCCTCTGATCGCGCGGGGGTTTAGCCGTCAATTCGTCGAAGGTCTGCGACTGCGGTTTGAGAACGAAGACCTGGCTCGGGATTTGCGCCGTCAAAAGGAGCTCGCCGAGCAGGCCAACCGCGCGAAATCCAGCTTTCTGGCGGCGGCCAGCCACGACCTGCGCCAGCCGGTGCATGCGTTGGGCCTGTTTATCGGCGCACTACGCGCCCGCGCGATGGATGACGAAGCGCGGCTGTTGGTCGACCATATCGATGGCTCGGTCACGGCGATGGACGGATTATTTGCCGCCTTGCTCGATATTTCCAAACTCGACGCGGGCGTGGTGACGCCACAAAACGAAGCGGTGGCGATCGGCGGCCTTCTAAAACGGCTGTGCGCGGACCACGCGGAGGAAGCGGCCTTAAAAGGCGTGGCGTTGCGGGTCGTCGATTGTTCGGCGAGCGTTTTCAGCGATCCATTTCTGCTCGAGCGCATTATCCGCAACATTATCTCGAACGCCGTCCGCTACACCGATACGGGCCGGGTGTTGATCGGCTGCCGCAGGACTGCGGAGGTGATTTCCATCGACGTATGGGATACCGGACGGGGAATCGCCGAAGATCAAAACGCGTTGATTTTTCAGGAATTTTACCAGGTCGGAAATCCCGAACGGGATCGTTCGAAGGGTCTTGGACTGGGGCTCGCCATCGTCCAACGGATGTCGACCCTCATCGATGGGCGACTGATGTTTCGCTCCCGGCCAGGTTACGGCAGCATGTTTCGCGTTCAGGCGCCGCGTTGTGCCGATGAACCGAAACTTGCCGTCGCCGATTTCGCCCTCGGCGCGGCGGCGACCCGATGCGGCACGGTGCTGATAATCGACGACGAACTGGCCATCCAGGAAGCCATGACGCGTCTCTTATCGAGCTGGGGGCACGGTGTGATCGCCGCAGGGTCGCTGGACGAGCTGATGCC
>JANXWN010000142.1 GCA_025351125.1 Caulobacteraceae bacterium
CTTGCCAAAGCCGATGCCGGGATCCAGCCAAATCGCTTCGCGCGCCACGCCCGCCGCCAGCGCGCTTTCGACCCGGCGCATCAGAAACGCGCAAACCTCAGCTACCACATCGCTATAACGCGGCTCGGCCTGCATGGACGCCGGCTCGCCTTGCATGTGCATCAACACGCATTGGCATCCCAGGCGCACACAGCTTTCCAGACTGTCGCTTGCACCGCACAAGGCCGTGACGTCGTTCCACATCGTCGCCCCGGCGGCGACGGCGGCGCGCGCAACCACCGGCTTCATGGTATCGACCGAGATCGGCGAGGCGCAGACGGCCCGCACCGCGGCGATGACTGGAATAACCCGATCAAGCTCTTCGGCTGCAGATACCGCTTTGGCCCCCGGACGCGTGGATTCACCGCCGAAATCGAGCCAATCGGCGCCGTCGGCGATCAGACGCACGGCGTGCGCGACGATCGATGCCGTGTCCTTAAAACGTCCGCCGTCGGAGAAACTGTCCGGCGTGAGATTAATAATGCCCATCACAAGCGGTCGGGTCAGTGGGAATCGAGCCCGCAACGTCGCGCCTCCCTCCCCCTTCAAAAGGACGGAAATTGGTTTACCCCGGCACGAGTTCCGGGGGGGCGAACGGAGGCGCGATCGGCCGCGGCGCGAGGGGCACCGACACGCGTGGGCCGGCGGGCGCGAGCGATTCGGTTTCGTCGCGGTTGGGCTTCACACCCTTGATGACGTTTATGATTTCATCGCCCGACAGAGTTTCATATTCCAACAGCGCATTAGCGACGCAGTGCAGATCCTCGATTTTTTCCTTGAGGATCCGCATCGCTTCATTAAAGCCGCTTTGAACTAGACGGCGCACTTCCAGGTCGATCTTCTGCGCTGTGTTCTCAGACACATTCTGCGTGCGCGCGACCGAATGGCCCAGGAAAACCTCTTCCTGATTGTCGCCATAGGCCACCGTGCCGAGTTCTTCCGAATAGCCCCAACGCGTAACCATATTACGCGCCAAGCCCGTCGCCGCCTGGATGTCGCTGGACGCGCCGGAGGTGATCTTGTTCTTGCCGAAGATCAGCTCTTCGGCGACGCGACCCCCCATCATAATCGCCAACCGCGACGTCATCTGCTCGAAATTCATCGAATGACGGTCGCCTTCGGGCAGTTGCATCACCATACCCAGCGCCACGCCGCGCGGAATAATCGTCGCCTTGTGCACCGGATCAGCCGACGGCACCGACAACGCAACGAGGGCGTGGCCGCCTTCGTGATAGGCGGTGTTCTTCTTTTCCTCGTCGCTCATCACCATCGATTTGCGCTCGGCGCCCATCATCACCTTGTCTTTGGCGTCTTCGAAATCGCGCTGCAGCACCATGCGCCGATTGCGCCGCGCCGCCATTAAAGCCGCTTCGTTGACGAGATTGGCGAGGTCCGCGCCGGAGAAGCCGGGGCACCCACGCGCGATCACCCGCACATCGACGTCGGAGGCCAATGGCACATTGCGCATGTGCACACGTAGAATTTTTTCCCGCCCGCCGACGTCCGGGTTGGGCACGACCACTTGCCGATCGAACCGACCCGGTCGCAGCAAAGCCGGATCAAGCACATCGGGGCGGTTGGTCGACGCAATAACGATAATGCTCTCGTTGGGATCAAAGCCGTCCATCTCGACCAACAGTTGGTTGAGGGTTTGTTCGCGCTCGTCGTTTCCGCCGCCCAGGCCGGCGCCGCGATGACGCCCGACCGCATCGATCTCGTCGATGAAGATGATGCACGGCGCATTTTTCTTGGCCTGCTCAAACATGTCGCGCACGCGACTGGCGCCCACGCCGACGAACATTTCCACGAAATCAGAGCCGGAGATATAGAAAAAAGGCACGCCCGCTTCGCCGGCCACCGCACGGCCCAAAAGGGTCTTGCCCGTCCCCGGAGGGCCGACCATCAGGGCGCCCTTGGGAATTTTGCCGCCGAGACGTTGGAACTTGGCCGGGTCCTTCAGGAAATCGACAATCTCCGAGAGGTCGGACTTGGCTTCTTCGACACCGGCGACATCGTCGAACGTCACCTTGTTTTTGTTCTCCGTCAACATCCGCGCCTTGGACTTGCCAAAGCCCATGGCGCCGCGCGCTCCACCCTGCATCTGGCGAGTGACGAAGATAATACCGGCCATCAAGAACAAAAACGGTACGATCTGGATGAGAAAATTGGCCAGAAGACCAGCGCCCGGCGGTTGAAATTCAAACTTGACGCCCTTGGCTTCCAGACGTTTTTCCAGGTCCGTGGTCACGTCGGGCCCCACCGCGGAGACGATTTGGCCTTTTTTGTCCTTCGCTTCGATGGCTTCGCCGTGGATCGTCGCCGTCGCGATGTCCCCACGATCGACCCGCGTCAGGAATTCGGAATAGGCGACCTTATGCGCGGCGCCGGCATGGTTTCCCATGTTTGCCACCAAGAAAACGGCGAATAGAGCCATGGCCACGCCGGCCCAAATGCCCAACATTCTCAGGTTCATGTCGAAACCTCACTTCTGATCGTTCGCCTCATTTAGGATGTTCCGACGGTTTTCGCCACGCGTGAAACGTCGGATTCACAATTGATTACCCTTAAGGCCGCCGCCAGACGGGGCAAGGTCAGGCGTCTCACCTGAACTTCAGCGGAATCGGCGAACAGCGCGCAGCCAATACCGCCATCGCGCGATATGACAACGGGCGTGGCGGCGCGGGCGGCTGGGGCCATGGTTTTCAAGCGATCACGATCCGTCTTTGGTAGCCTTGCCGCGCGACCGCGCAACGGGCCGACGCGGAGCCCGTCGCGCCAAGCGGTGATTTCGAAGCGCCCGTCGAACACCGTCGGGCGCCCGTTGGCGATCGGCTGGTCCGCCAGACCGCGGCGCGCGAACTCGCCGGGGTCTCGCGTAATCTGCACCACGGCGCCGTCGCTTTGCACGCGCGCGCCCACGAGGGTGGCGACAAACGGTGTTCCCGACGCGATCAGGCTTAGCACACGGTCGAGCCGCATCCCCCTGGGCGGACGCGTCGTTCCGGCCGCGCATAGCAGGGCGGCGCCCATGAATGTCTTGGCGGCTGCCGGGCTGGCGCGCGCCACACAGTCGGCTCGGATGGCGAGATCACCGCCCGGTCCTTCGAGCAGATGGTCGAACAGCGCCGCGCACGCAAGATTGTCGACGGTCAACGCAACAGCGTGATCGGCGGCGGTGGCGGCGCGGGCGCGGGCGCGGCTTTGCGTCGGATCGGCGTTGGCGGGGTCGTCGATCCAGATTTCGCCGCATTGCGCCAAGGCGTCTCGCAATGCGGCGCGACGCAGATCGAGCATCGGACGCAGGATAAACATGCCGCGACCTTGTGGCCAAGTTGGCGAGGGCGACCAAACCCGAGGGTCCGGCACCGACGCTCCGTCCTGACGCATCCGCGCCGCTTCCAAGCGATCGTCGGCTGTATGCCCCATCAAAACTACCGTCGCGCCCACCTCGCGCGCCGCGTCGGCGATCAGGCGGTGTCGCGCGTCGCGCGCGGCGGCCGGCAGGCCGGTCGTCGGCTTTTGCCCACCCCAAACCAAAGTGGAATGCGACAAACCCAGACGGGCGGCGCGATCGGCGCACCAGGCGGCCCACTGGGCGCCGGCGGCGTGCAGTCGGTGGTCGACGGTGACCGCAAATGCGCGTCGACCGCATCGATCCGCCCACGTCTTGGTCGCCAGCAGGAGCGCGAGCGAATCGCCCCCGCCGGAAAAGGCGACCATAATCGGGGCCGAAGCGGCGCGGTCGAGGCGTTCGTCGAACGATGCATGGATCGCCTTTTCGATACCCGCCCAAGCGCCGGCGCCAGGGCCCGATGCTAGCCGCACTTCGCCTGTAGCCGTAGATCGCCGGCGCGTTTCGCGATGGTGGGGCCGGATTTGGGATAGTGGCGATCCAATTCGGCGAGCGTCTGGCAGGCGTCGGCCGGTTTGTTGAGCGCGATCAGGGCGTGTGACAAATCGAGCACCGCGTCAGGCGCCCAGCGCGTGCGCGGCCAGCCGCGAATGGCGCCGATGTCCGAGGTCGCCGCTTCGGCCCACGCGTGGCGAGCCATTAGGGCGCGCGCCAGATCATAGCGCGCTTCTGGGCCGTTGGGACCGTCGCCGTGACGGTCCACGTAGTCGCGAAAGCCCGCTTCGGCCGAGGGCATATCGCCGGCGGCCAACGCCCCTTTGGCGGCGGCGAAGGCGGCGGCCGCGTCGCTACCGGTCGCCGCGGGCGCCACAGCTACGGGCGCGGAATCGAGCGGCAGAGGCGGCGGCGGAGGGGGTGGCGGCGCCAAGCTCTGCACGTTCTTTTGCAGCTCGGCCATCTGCGTTTTCAGCAAGCCGTCGGCGGCGCGCAACTCGGTCGCCTCCTGGCGCGACTGGTCAAGATCGTGGCGCGTGACCTCCAACTCGCCGGTCATTTTGGCGAGGTTTTGTTCCAGCGCGCTGACGCGATCGGACATTTGGCCCAATTGACCCGAGGTATCGGCCGGTTGGATGACCACCGGCGCGCCGGTCTCGCGGCCTTGAAAGACAATGGCGCGTAACTCCTTCATCGCCTTTTCCATTCGGTCCAGGCGCGCCGCCGAACGTTGATCGAGTGGTTCGTCAAGAGGAATTTGCGCCGTCGCCGGCAGCCCGACGCTAAGCCAAATGCCGGCGACGAGGCCGATCAAACCGATGGCGGTGGCACGCGATCTCGTCATGGCGCCCTCTATCGCGCCCCGTCGGTAACCAGAGTATGGGCGTTGCGATTTTTAGATTCGGCCGGGTCGCCCGACCCGGCGTCGAGAGGATGCTCCTTGCCGAACGATACCGTTTCAATCCGGCCCGCCGACAGGCCGTGGCCCACTAGATAATCTTTGACGGCCGCCGCGCGTCGCGCGCCGAGGGCGAAATTATATTCCCGCGTTCCCCGCTCGTCGCAATTGCCCTCAATGCGCACGCGTACCGCCGGATAGCGTCCCAGCCACGCGGCCTGCGCGTCCAAGATGCCCCGCGCATCGTCGCGAACGTTGAAGCGATCGGTATCGAAATACACCAAATCGCCGGCGTTAATCACGAAATCTCGCGCCGAACCCGGTCTAGGCGCGCCGGTCTGATCGCCTTCAATCACCGGACCCGGCCCTGGCGCGGGCATCGTCCGCGGCGGCGGCGG
>JANXWN010000235.1 GCA_025351125.1 Caulobacteraceae bacterium
CGCTGTTGTAATAGCCGGTGTGGTCGCCGTAGGGGCCTTCGTCGGCGCTTTCGCTTAAGCGCACCTCGCCTTCGATGACGATTTCGGCGCGGGCGGGCACCATCAGAGGCTGGGTTTTGGCGGCAACCAGTTCGACCGCCGATCCGCGCAACAATCCGGCGAACTGATACTCCGATAAGGTGTTGGGCACCGGGGTGACGGCGGCGAGAATTATCCCCGGATCGGCCCCGAGCACCGCGCAAGCCGGTAGGGCGTCGGGTTTGCCCGCTTCTTTCCAGCGTCTAAAATGCTGCGCGCCGCCGCGATGCGCCAGCCAGCGCATGATCGTCCGGTCGCGGCCGATCACCTGCATGCGATAGATACCGAGGTTGAAGTCGTCTTCGCGGGCGCTGGACGGCCCCTTGGTCACCACCAGCGGCCAGGTGATCAGCGGCGCCGGTTCGCCCGGCCAGCAGGTCTGCACCGGGAGTTTGCCGAGATCGATGTCGGCGCCGGTGACCACGACCTCCTGGCACGGCGCGCTTTTCACCGTTTTGGGCCGCATGCCCATGACCGTGCGAGCCAGGGGCAAGAGGTTCATCGCCTCTTTCAAGCCGCGCGGCGGCTCGGGGCTGCGCAAAAACGCCAGCAGTTCGCCGACTTCGCGCAGGTCGCCGGCCGTCGTGCGGCTCTTGCCATCCATCGTCACGCCCATCGCCACCCGCTTGACCGTGCCGAACAGATTGGCGAGGCAGGGCATGGAGGCGCGGCTCCCGTCGGGGTTTACCGGATGCTCAAACAACACCGCCGGACCGCCGGCGGCGACCAAACGTGTGCAAATTTCGGTCATTTCCAGCACGGTGGATACCGGCTCGGTCACCCGCACAAGCTCGCCGTCGGCTTCCAAAGCGGTGATGAAATCGCGCAAATCTCGATAAGCCATGACGCTGTTCGTAGCCGCGAGTGGGACGTCGCGCTAGTCCGGAACCAAGCTTCTCCATCCCACGGCGTGGGCCCTACCGTTGCCGAGGACGATGGCGAGCGGGGGCCGAACGAACAGGGGGGTGAAGGCGTCATCGCGCAGGTTTAGGCCGCCGGTGAACGCGCCAAAAGCGGGTAGAACCAAGCGCGCGCCGTCCGTCGCGAAGCAGCGTCGGCGGGTGCTCGCCCCGCGCGCCCTGACCCGGACGCAGGGGTGCAGATGACCGGCGATCTGGCCGGGCGGCGCGGCCGCGGCGGGTTCGTGCGTGAAGGTCAGGGTTTCGATAATGAGATTGGCAACCACGTCGCCCGGTAGGTTGCGCGGTCCGTCGGCGTCGTGATTGCCGACCACCCAAACCAGGTCTCGCCCGTTCGCCAGCGCGCCCAGACGCGCGTGGTCGTCGGGCGCCAATCGCCGCTCGCCGTCGCTGTCATGGAAACTATCGCCGAGAAAGACAACGGCGCGCGGCGTCAAAGCGGCGATATCGGCGTCCAGACGGCGGAGCGTCTCGCGCGTGTCAAAGGGCGGCAACATCTGTCCGCGCGCGGCGAAAGCCGAGCCTTTTTCAAAGTGCAGATCGGCGACGATCAAGGTGCGCGCGGATTCCAACCAAAGCGCGCCCGACGGTCTGCAAACGACCGTGGTTCCGGCGATCATAAGGCGAACCCCGCCGCACGCCAAAGCCTCGAAGGTATAGCAATCAGCCGTCATGCGATCGCTTCCGCGATCAGGTCTTCGGCCGCTTCGCGCAAAATCATTTCGCCCGCGTCGCCTGGCGAGCGTTGGCGGCCCAACTCCAAAATCACCGAAACCGAGAACGGTGAGAGACGATCCAGCCTCGAATGCAAAATACGCCCCTTGATCCGCGCCAGCATGTCACCCAGACGCGCGACATCGATTAAGCCCGAGGCGGTGTCGGCCCGCGCGCACTGCAGCAATAGGTGATCGGGTTGATGACGTCGAAGCACATCATAAATCAAATCGGTGGAAAATATCACCTGCCGGCCGCTTTTACTTTGTCCGGGAAACCGCCGCTCGATCATGCCGGAAATCAGCGCGCAGGCCTTGAAGGCCCCTTTCATCATATGGCTTTCGGCAAGCCAAGCCTCCAGATCGTCGCCCAACATGTCTTGGCCGTACAGATCGGCGAAATCGAGGTTGTCCATCGGCTTGAGCGACCAGATCGCCAATGCATAATCATTGCAGACGAAACCCAGAGGCCCCACCCCGGCCCGCTCCAGCCGCCGGGTGAGCAACATCGCCAAGGTCGTATGGGCGAGGCGACCTTCGAACGGGTAACACACCATGAATTGCCGTTGCCCGCGCGGGAAGGTTTCCAACAACATCTGGTCCTCACCAGGGATCAACGAGCGCTCGCGCTGGATTTCGAGCCATTCGCGCACGTCGCGCGGCAATACCTCCCAGCGACGGACGTCCGACATCATCGCTCGCACGCGTTTGGCCAGAAAGGTCGACAGAGCGAATTTCGATCCGCCCCACGACGGCATCTTGGCGTCGACGTCCGTGGCGGGCGTCACCAAAACGTCCAGGCCAGTCACCCCCGACAAACGCCAAGTGCGCCCCGCGAAAACGAAGGTGTCGCCCACTTCCAGCACTTCGAGGAAACCTTCCTCGACCTCCCCGATTTTTCGCCCAACCACGCCGCGTCGTCCGGCGAGGCGCACCGTCAACACGGCCGGTGAGACGATGGCGCCGATATTCAGGCGGTGGCGCAGTATCATCTCGGCATTGCGTGCGCGCCAACGTCCGTCTTGTCCGCGCACAATGCGGGCGAATCGGTCATAGGTGCGCAGCGCATAGCCGCCGGTCGCGACGAAATCGACGACCGATTCGTAGTCTTCATAAGCCAGATCGCGATACGGCCCAGCGGTGCGCACCTCGTCGTATAGCGCGACGAGATCAAACGGTTCACTGCACGCGCACCCCATGACGTGCTGGGCCAAAACGTCCAAAGTTCCGATCCGAGAGATCTCGGCGTCGAAGCCGTTCTCGGCGATCGCCTCGCGCGCGGCCTGACATTCCAACATTTCGAACCGGTTGGCGGGCACGAACAAGGCGTGGCTGGACTCGTCCAACCGGTGGTTGGCGCGGCCGATGCGCTGGACCATCCGCGACGCACCTTTAGGCGAGGCCAGTTGGATCACCAGATCCACGTCGCCCCAGTCGATCCCCAAATCCAGCGTCGAGGTGCAGACGACGGCCCGCAACTCGCCGCGCCCCATCGCCGCCTCGACCTTGCGGCGCTGCTCGGCGGCCAGCGAGCCGTGGTGCAGGGCAATGGCGAGGCCATCTTCATTCAGGCGCCACAGTTCCTGAAACGCGAACTCGGCCTGAAAGCGGGTGTTGACGAAGATCAGCGCGGTTCGCGCACCTTTTATCGCCTCATAGACCTCCGGCATGGCGTGCTGCGCCGTGTGGCCGGCCCACGGCACGCGATCTTCGGACAACAGCATATCCACCACCGGCGCCGCGCCGCCCGCGCCGCGCACTAGATCGACCTGCGCGCGGCCGCCCGGCGAAAGCCAATCGCGGATCAGATCGGGATCATCGACGGTCGCCGATAATCCAACACGACGACAGCCCGGCGCGAAGACCTGCAAACGCGCCAGATCGAGGCTCAGCAAATCACCGCGTTTGCTGGGCCACAGCGCGTGAATCTCGTCGATTACCACGCATTTCAGGTCCTCGAAATAACGCCGCGCCCCTTCCCAGGCACAAAATAGCGCCAGCTGTTCGGGCGTGGTCAGCAGGATGTCGGGCGGCTTGATTC
>JANXWN010000250.1 GCA_025351125.1 Caulobacteraceae bacterium
GCGCCGCCCTTCATCACCTCGATAAGGGAGGCGTCGAAGCTTTCGATCCGCGTCGCGGCGGGATCGGTCTGAGCGGCCACGGCGCCGTTGGCCCCAACGAGGCTGAAGGCGCTTAACAGGGCGGCCACGGAGTACGACAAATGCGAAAACGACATGGGAAACCTTCGAAATAAGCGATCTTTCAACCGCCGATAAGGGTTTGAGGCTGAATAGCCGGTGAACGTGGAGCGATCAATCGACGGCGCGCAGCCGCCACACGATCGGAAACAGCGGATGATGCATCGGCGCGCCGGTGGGGAGGTCGCGCTCCAGGCCTGGAAAGGGCGGCGAAGTGACCCAACGACGCGGGGCGTGCACCGCGTCGTCGCCCAGAAACCGTACCGAAAACACCCGGCGTCGGCGATCCGCGCCGGCGGACGAATGCAGGGCCAACATGTGAAAGGCGACCGCGTCGCCCGGTTCGAGCGGCCAACCGATGATGCGGTGAGCAGATCGATCCGCGTCGATGTCGGGCAGGTCAGCCAAACTGCCTTGCGGAAACCATTTCGCTTGATTGTCCATGAAACCGCGCGGCATCAGCCAGGGACCCTTGTGCGATCCGGCCACGAAATACAGCGTCGCCGCCGCGCTGATCGGATCGACGGGAATCCAGAAACTGCAGTTTTGGCGGCCCTCCACATTGTAATACGGCTGATCCTGGTGCCAAGGAGTGGGCGCGAGCGTGCCCGCCTCCTTGGTCAGCATATGATCGTGATGGAGCCGCGCGGTTTTCGAAGCCATCAGCTCGGCGGCGATTTCGCCCAGGGGCGAGTCGAAGATGAACCGGCGATAGGCTGGGTTGTCTTGCCAGTTGCAGAAATCTTCCACGAACCGCCCGGGATCGTGGGCGCCGCTGGCTATCTTGGCGCGCGGACTGGGAGCGGCGAGGTTGGCATCGATGCCGCCGCGCAGAACAGCGATCAACGCCGGCGAGATCACCCCGCGCAATACGACCGCGCCGTCGCGTGCGAAGGATTGGGCGCGGGTCGTCATGACGCTGCGTTCGGCTTCGGGGCGCGGGCGGGGCGCCTGCGTTCCGGGATCACCGCCCCGCTCCGGCCAGCGCCCGCACGATCTCGGCGCCGCCGCAGACGCCGCGCGTCACGCCGTCCGCGACGATCAGCACCGGCCGGCCGGCCGCGTGGCAAAGGGTGACGATTTCGCCCAGCGGTGTCTGCGGGGCGGCGACCGGCGAGCCGGCCGTGTCGGCATTTTCGGCGACGGGCGCCATCACGTCGGCCCCGGTCAGCACGCTTAAGGGGTTCATGTGCCGCACAAATTGAGCGACGTAGTCATTGACCGGGCGTAGCACGATATCCTGCGCCGCTCCGGTCTGAATAATTCGCCCGGCCTGCATAATCGAGATCTGGTCGCCGAGTTTCAGCGCCTCGTCCAAGTCGTGGCTGACAAACAGGATGGTTTTCTTGACCGTTTTCTGCAGACTGATCAACTCGTCCTGCAGGCGGCTGCGGATCAAAGGATCCAGCGCCGAGAACGGTTCGTCCATCAGCAAAATATCGGCGTCACCGGCGAAGGCGCGGGCAAGACCTACCCGTTGCTGCATGCCGCCCGACAATTCATCTGTGTTGCGGTCCGCCCATTCGCCAAGGCCGACGAGTTCGAGTTTCTCGTCCACGATTCGCCGCCGCGCCGCCTTGTCCAGACCGCGAAATTCCAGGCCGAGGCCGACGTTTTCGCGCACCGTACGCCACGGCAGCAGGGCAAATTGCTGAAACACCATGGCGGCACTGGTACGGCGCACGGCGCGTAGGACGTCGGCGTCACAGGTCGCGACATCAACCACGCCCCCCTGATGACGCAGCATGACGGACCCGCGCGTAACAGGGTTGAGTCCGTTGGCGGCGCGCAGAAGCGTCGATTTTCCCGACCCCGACAGCCCCATCAATACGGAAATCTCGCCTGACTTGACTGTCAAATGGGCCCCCGCCGCGCCGAGCACGACGCCGGTTGCGGCGGCGATCGTCTCGCGGTCCGCGCCGCCGTCGAGCAGGGTCAAGGCTTTGGCGACCGCAGGATCGCGCCGCCGACCCGCGGCGCCGAACAGGATATCGACGTTTTGGAAATCGATCGCCGGCATTAGCCGCCCTTCATCATGACGTTGGCCGAATCGAACGGTGAATCGGCGATAACCACGGCGCGGTACGACTCGCCCAAAATGACGATCCGCAGTTCCGCGCCCAGTGTCGCCAAATCCGGTCGGACCATGGCCAACCCCAGCGACTTTCCGACCCGCCAGCCGTAACCGCCGGACGTGGCGCGCCCGACCAGATCCTCGCCGTGGTAGATCGGTTCGGAGCCGCGCGCATCGGCGTCGGTCACGCCGAACAGTTCGAGGGTCACCGCCGCATTGGAAAAGCCGCGTTCGCGCCAGGCCAGCAAGGCGTCCCGGCCGAAAAACCCGGGCTTTTTCAGCGAAATGAAGCGGGAAAGGCCCGACTCCAGGGCGGCGTATTCAAGCGAAAGCTCGCGCGATATCAGCTTGTAGCTTTTCTCCAGACGCAGGCTATCCATCGCCCGAATCCCGAACGGTTTGAGATCAAACGCCGCCCCCGCCGCGAACAGAGCGTCGAAGATGTAGTTTTGCATCTCGATCGGATGGTGGATTTCCCAGCCCAATTCACCCACGAAATTGACCCGCAAGGCCGTCGCGCGGGCCGCGCCAATATCGATCGATTGGCCGGTCAACCACGGAAAAGCGATATCGGAAAGGTCGGCGTCGGTCAGTTTGGCGAGCACATCGCGCGATCGTGGCCCGGCCAGAACCAAGACGCCCATTTGTGTGGTGATGTTGTCCAGCCGCACCGACCCGTCGGTCGGCAGGGCCTTTCGCAGATAATCGTAATCGTGCCGCTCCAATCCGCCGGCCGACACCAGATAAAAGCTTTGCGGGCCCTGACGATAGACGGTGAATTCGGCGCGCACGCCGCCTTTGGCGGTGAGCAAATAGGTCAGGCTGACCTTGCCCGTCGCCGCCGGCACGCGGTTGGTCAGGAGGCCGTCCAGCCACGCCGCCGCGCCCGGCCCCGATACCTCGAATTTGGCGAAGGCGCTCATGTCGAGCAAGCCGACGCTCTCATGCACATGCCGACACTCGGCGCCGACGATCTCGAAAGCGTTCGAGCGGCGGAAGCCCCATTTTTCCCGCACCGGCGTTCCATCATCCGTCTGCGGATGATTGTGGTTCAGTAGCACGTCGGGCTTGTTTAACTCGCTGTCGCTCAATGCGTAGCCCGGCGGCGCGAACCAACCGGGTCGCTCCCAGCCGTACACCGAACCGAACACCGCGCCCAAAGCCTTCATCCGATCATAACACGGCGTGCGGCGCAGCGGCCGAGCGCCTTCGCGTTCTTCGTCCGGATAGTGCACGGTGAAGACCTTGGCGTAGGCCTCCTGATTTTTTTGCTTCAGATAGCCGTGCGAGGCGTAGGGGCCAAAGCGGCGCGGATCGACGCCCATCATATCGATGGTCGGCTCGCCCTCGACGATCCAATGCGCCAACTGCCAGCCCGCCCCACCGGCGGCGGTGACCCCGAAACTGTGGCCCTCGTTAAGCCAAAGATTCTTCCGATCCCAAGCGGGTCCGACGATCGGACTGCCGTCCGGCGTATACGCGATAGCCCCGTTATAGACCTTTTTCACCCCGGCCTCGCCGAACGCCGGAACGCGGGCGATGGCGGTTTCGATATAGGGCGCGAGGCGGTCCAGGTCTTCTTGAAACAACTCGTATTCCGAGCGGGGATCGGGCCCGTCGACATAGCATGCCGGCGCGCCGGTCTCGTAGGGGCCGAGCAGCAAGCCTCCAGCCTCCTCGCGCATGTACCAAGAGGAATCCGACTCGCGCAGAACGCCCATTTCCGGCAATCCCGCCGCCTTACGCGCCACGATCGCCGGATGGGCCTCGGTGACGATGTACTGATGCTCCACCGGCATGACGGGAATATCCAAACCGACCATGGCTCCGGTGCGCCGCGCAAAATTTCCGGTGGCGAAAACGACATGCTCGCACGTGATCTCGCCGTGGTCGGTCGTAACCCGCCATTCGCCGTTCGGCTGTTGCGCCACGGCGGTGACCGTGGTGTGACGATGCAGGGTCGCGCCCCTTTGACGCGCGCCGCGCGCCAAAGCCTGCGTCAGATCGGCCGGCTGGATATAACCATCGTCCGGGTGCTGAATGGCGCCGATCAGATCGCCGGTTTCGCACAGCGGCCAAATCGCCTTGACCTGGTCGGGAGTGAGAAAACGCACATCCACGCCGATGGTTTTGGCGACCCCGGCGTAGTATTTGTACTCGTCCCACCGATCGGCCGTGCGCGCGAGACGGATGTTGGACACCGGGCGGAAGCCGACGTTCAGTTCGGTCTCCGCCTCCAGCGACGGATAAAAGCTTACCGAATATTTGTGCATCTGACCGACGGAATAACTGAGATTGAACAGTGGCAGCAGCCCCGCCGCGTGCCAGGTCGAGCCTGACGTCAACTCCCGCCGCTCCAGCAAAACGCTGTCGGTCCACCCCATTTTGGCCAAGTGATAGAGGGTGCTCACCCCGACCACCCCGCCCCCGATGACAACCGCGCGCGCGTGTGACTGCATAAGCTATCCCTAACCGAAAATCGGCGCCAAGGCGAAAATCCGACCGCGAGACGATAGGGAGGGCTGCGCCACACCTAGATGAATGGTTGCGGCGGGGCGGCGAGACGATTGCGACGCGGGCGGCGCCCGCCGCTTCACGACTCCCTCGGCTCGATTGACGCCGAGTGGTTTTCCCCGCCAGGGGGAAAGAAAGGGCGGCGCGAAGGGCCTCAATCGAACCCGAACGGCGCGCTGGCGCGGCGGATGTCGTCGGGCGTGATCTGGCGCCCGATCGGGGGCTCGGAACGGGCGGCGCAGGCGCCGCGCTGACACAGCCGGCAGGTGACGCCGATCGGGGTGGCGGCGTCCGCGCCAAGGCCGTCTTGATCCTGCGTGTACACCAGCCGGCCCGCATGCTCGGCCGCGCACCCCAGAGCGATGGCCCGATCCACGCGCGCTCGGCCAAAGCCGCCGCCGCCGGCCGTCACTGTCCGAGCGATCGAAAAAAATCGCTGACCGTCCGGCAACTCCAGCCATTGCGTGACAATGCCGCGCGGGGTGCGAAAGGCTTGGTGGACATTCCACAGCGGGCAGCCGCCGCCGTGGCGCGCGAAAGGAAAACCCGCGCCGTCTAGTCGTTTGGAGACGTTGCCCGCCTCGTCGACGCGAATGAAAAAGAACGGCACGCCTTCCTGCCCAGGTTTTTGCAGGGTGGTTAAGCGGTGCGCCGTCTGCTCGAAGCTTACCCCGAACTGCCGAGCCAAGGCTTCTATGTCATAGCGCCGGGTTTCCACGGCCTTGGTAAAAGCCGAATAGGGCATCAAAACCGCCGCGGCGGCGTAACCCGCTAGCGCGCGGCGGCTCAGGCGCTTGCCACCGTCACCGATAAAGACGCCGCTTTCGAGCAGGCCGTCGATCTGTTCGCGCATTTCCAAATAGACCAATTGCAGGGTCAGCTGAAAATTACGGCTGGCGGTATCAAGCTCGTCGTCGAGCAAAATCTCGCGTCGATGCCAATCGAGCCGCCTGACCGAGTCGACCATCACCCGCGCCGGTACGCGCCGCACCCTCAGTTGGTGACGCTCCAGCAGGCGGTTGATCAAGCCGGCGGGGCCCGCAACTTCGTGCGCGAGCGCTTCGGCGGCGTCGTCGAGCAGCGGAAAGCAATTGCGGCGCGCCGCCAAAAACCTTCGGGATTCGGCCACCGGATCAGCCGTTTCACCCGCTGTCGCTCCCCCGGGCCCGGTCTCGACGCTGCGGTCGGCGAGCGCCAATTGGCCTTCCTGATACGCCGTATGAAGGCGCACGAGGGCTTGGCTTAAGCCCGGAAAGTTCCCGGCGACATCCTCCGCCTCCAGCGAGGACAGATCGATGTCCGCGAAGATTGGATCCTTAAGGACCGCCTGCAGACGTGCGATCTCCTCCGAGGCGCCCCCCTCGGAAAGCGAGGTTATGTCTAGATCGTAGGTTCGCGCCAGCCGTAACAGAATCTCGGCGGTCACTGGCCGCTGGTTGCGTTCCAAAAGAGCGATGTACGACGGAGAGACGTCGAGGTGGCCAGCCATATCCGATTGCGTCAAGCCGCGATCACGACGCAAACGCCGTAGGCTAGGTCCCACATAAAGGCGACGTGCTGGCGGCATTCTCAAAACCTCGAACGTGGCTCCTTACAACATTACAAAGTTTTTTTGTAAAGTTTGACATGTGCACGCCGCGCCACTTGCTCCAGCGGCAAATAGGTCTGTACCAGCCAATTAAACACGGGTTTTCT
The DNA here is from genome assembly GCA_025351125.1 of Caulobacteraceae bacterium. Taxonomy (GTDB): domain Bacteria; phylum Pseudomonadota; class Alphaproteobacteria; order Caulobacterales; family Caulobacteraceae; genus Acaudatibacter. The sequence continues at coordinate 6,401 of JANXWN010000250.1, forward strand.
TTCTGGAAGCGGATCATGGCCTATCAAGATCACATCATCGCAATGAGCCAACTGGTTGCCGGCAAGGACGGCGCGTGGGATGGCGTCAATCCCGAAGCCGCCGCGCGGATGCGTTTGCAAAACCGGTTTAAAACCGGCCTTGAGATCGCCCGTTACACTGCGGGCATAATGCGTAAAGACATGGCGGCCTATGACGCGGACCCGTCCGAATACACCCAGTCGTTAGGCTGCTGGCATGGTTTCATCGGCCAGCAGAAGATGATTTCGATCAAGAAACATTTTGGCACGACGGACCGTAAATACCTCTACTTATCCGGTTGGATGATCGCGGCTCTGCGGTCCGAGTTTGGCCCTTTGCCCGATCAATCGATGCACGAGAAGACTTCCGTGCCGGCGCTGATCGCGGAACTCTACACATTTCTGCGCCAAGCCGACGCCCGCGAACTCAACCTGTTGTTTCGCGATCTGGACGCCGCGCGCGCCGCCGGTGAGGCAAAACGCGAACAGACGCTGCTCGACGCGGTCGACAATTTTCAGACGCATGTGGTGCCGATCATCGCCGACATCGACGCCGGGTTCGGCAACGCCGAAGCCACCTACCTGCTGGCCAAGAAGATGATCGAAGCCGGCGCCTGCGCCCTGCAGATCGAAAACCAGGTCTCCGACGAAAAGCAGTGCGGTCACCAGGACGGCAAGGTCACCGTGCCGCACGAGGACTTCTTGGCCAAGGTGCGCGCCTGCCGCTACGCCTTTCTGGAACTGGGTGTGGAAAACGGGATCATCGTCACCCGCACCGACTCGCTCGGGGCTGGACTTACCAAACAGATCGCCGTCAGCCACACTCCCGGCGATCTGGGCGATCAATATAACGGTTTTCTCGATTGCGAGGACGTCCCGCCGGATCAATTCATCAACGGCGATGTGTTACTTAAGCGCAACGGCAAGCTGATGCGGCCTAGGCGATTGGCCAGCAATTTGTTCCAGTTCCGCGCAGGTACCGGCGAGGACCGTTGCGTTTTGGATTCGATTGCCTCCCTGAAAAATGGCGCCGACCTGATTTGGATTGAAACGGAAAAGCCGCACGTCGCGCAAATCGCCGGCATGATGGACCGGATCCGCAAGGTCGTGCCCAGCGCCAAGTTGGTGTACAACAACTCGCCGTCGTTCAACTGGACGCTCAATTTTCGTCAGCAGGTGTTCGATGCTTGGAAGGCGGCCGGCAAGGATGTTTCAGCCTATGAGCGCGCCGCGTTAATGGACATCGGCTATGACGAAACCGCGCTGGGAATCGAAGCCGACGAGCAAATCCGCAATTTCCAGGCCGACAGTGCGCGGCGGGCGGGCATTTTTCACCATCTGATCACCCTGCCGACCTACCACACCGCGGCGCTCTCCACCGACAATCTGGCAAGGGAATACTTCGGCTCGCAGGGCATGTTGGGCTATGTGCTGAAGGTTCAACGCGAGGAAATCCGCCAGGGTATCGCCTGCGTACGCCACCAGAACATGTCGGGCTCGGACATCGGTGACGATCACAAAGAGTATTTCGCCGGGGAAGCGGCGCTCAAGGCCGGCGGCGTGGACAATACCATGAACCAGTTCGTCTAAAGGCTTCCCGCCGAATAATCATCGCTGCTTCGCTTCGCTAGAGCACGATGATTTTAGACGGAACCGTCCAAAATCTGAATCGTGCTCTAAAAGCAAAAGTGTAGAGCCTGATTCAGCGTTTACATCTGTTACATGTAAACGCATCAGGCTCTAGCGCGCGGTCGGCATGACGATTTGCAGTCGGCGATAAACCGCCGCCTGGCCGCTTTAGGATACCTCGATGAACATCAGCGATACCCTTTGGATCCACGACACGCTACGCGCCTTTGTGGAGGACGAACTTCTCCCCGGTACGGACGTGTCGCCGGCTGCCTTGTGGTCCGGATTGGAACGATGTTTGGCGGACTTCACACCCCGCAATGCCGCCCTGCTGCAACGCCGCGATGACCTGCAGGAGCAGATTGACGCTTGGTGGCGGGTACGTCGGGGCAAGCCCGTGGACGTGGCCGAACAGGCCGCTTTTCTAAAGAAAATTGGTTATCTGGTCGCCGAACCAGAACCGTTCAGCATCGGCGGGGCGGATGTCGATGCCGAAATCTCGCAATTGGCCGGTCCTCAACTCGTGGTGCCGGTATCCAACGCACGCTATGCCTTAAACGCCGCAAATGCGCGATGGGGCAGCCTCTATGACGCCCTCTATGGCACCGACGCCCTCGCGCCGACAACCACCGTCAAAGGCTATGATCCGGCCCGAGGCGCTTTGGTCGTCGCCTATGCCCGGGCTTTGCTAGACCGCACTGCTCCGCTCGCGCAGGGCTCGCACGCCGAGGCCGTGGCTTATGTTGTCACCCCCGCGGGACTTGGCGTGCGCCTGGGTGACGGCCGCGAGACGGCGCTGGCGGCGCCCGAGCAGTTTGTCGGCTTTCGCGGCGCCGCCGCGGCGCCGGTTGCGGTTTTGTTGCGCCACCACGGCCTGCATTTGGAGATCGTGATCAATCGCGCGCATGCGGTGGGTAAGGATGATCCGGCGGGTGTCGCCGACCTGATCCTCGAAGCCGCGCTCACCGTCATCCAGGATTTGGAGGATTCCGTCGCCGCCGTTGACGCGGAAGACAAGACCGCCGTTTACCGCAATTGGCTGGGCCTGATGCGCGGCGACCTCACCGCCGATTTCGCAAAAGGCGGCCACACCGAGTCTCGGCGCCTCGACGAGGATCGGCGCTATTCGAGCGTGACGGGTGAAGACGTGATCCTGCGCGGTCGCAGCTTGCTGCTGGTGCGCAATGTCGGCCACCACATGACCACCGACGCGGTCCGCTATCGGGGCGAAGCGGTGTTCGAAACCGTGCTCGACGTCGTCATCACGGTCGCCGCGGCGCTGCACGATCGCGAAGGCGGCCGCCGCAACAGCCCCACCGGTTCGGTCTATATCGTCAAGCCGAAAATGCACGGACCCGAGGAGGTCGCCTTGGCCGTGCGGCTGTTTGATCTTGTCGAAGACGTGCTGCAATTGCCGCGCGACACCATAAAGATCGGCATTATGGACGAGGAGCGGCGCACGAGCGTCAACCTCAAGGCCTGTGTTCACG
>JANXWN010000254.1 GCA_025351125.1 Caulobacteraceae bacterium
CGCGGGTTGCCATCAGCGACTTGGGCACCATCAGCAACACGGGCAGCATCAAGGCGTAAACAAGGGTGATGGCGATCACGCAGTAGAGAAAACCGTGGGTCGGGCTGAGGCCGTAGATCCACGATCCGACCACGTCGCTACCGCGGGTCGACAGCAGATTGGCCGCCTCGACCAGCATCATCAGGCTGCCTTGCAGGCCCGGCGGGCATGAGCGGATCGCCAAGTCGTAGATGGCCACGGCGATGATGCCGCCCAGCAGCCCGATCAGGGCGGCGCACCACAGGGCGCTTTGGGCCGAATCGATGAACGCAAGCGGGATCATCTGCGGCACCGAGATCACCGTGCCCCAAAACAGAAGCTTGCCTAGCGATACGCGCTTGCACAGCCAGCCGTACAAGAAAAACACCGGAATGAACGCGCCGGCAAAGATCGCTTGGAAATTGCCGTACACGGCGTCCGAAGCGTGGAGGTGATTGGTGAGGTAGTACTGCAGGGGCGTATTCGCCCCCGGGGCGAACTGAAACAGGAAGATCAACAGCACCGCCGGATAAATGGCGCGGTGGCCGAACAGGCGCTTGAGATCACCAAGAAAGTTGGTATGGCGCGCCGCCGGCTTGTCGTAGGCGCCGGTGAACACCGCCTTGGGCTTCCACAGGCCGATCAGGCCGATGCCGGCGGCGAGAACGGCCATGACCATGAACGACTGGCTCGGCTTAAGGTGCTCGGTCATCCAACCCGACATGAAGGCGCCGACAAGCGTCGGCAGGCTCAAAACGACCTGCCACAGGACGCTCAGGCGGCCGGACATCAGCCGCTCCTGGCCGATGAGGGCGATCAGACCCTGATAGGCGGCCTTGACGAACATGAACACGAACATCACCAACACCAGGCCGGTGAACAGCTGCGGGTAGGACAGCTTGGTCAGCGCCATCCACAGGAATACCGCCGCCGTGGCCAAGCCGAACAAAATGAAATAGCCGCGGTCGCGCAGGCCCAGCGGGTTCCAGGAATCGCGGGTAAATCCGAACAGGAAGGCGAAATAAATGGGACCCGCCGTCAGCAGGCGGAACATCGACACCTGGGCGGCGCTGGCATGCAGCTGGTTCTTCAGCATGAAGGCCGTGGTGATATCGACGAGATAGGTGTTGGGCGTCGCCAGATAGACGAGCGCGGTAAGCAACCCGAAGTAGCCGTAGGTGGCGCCTGCCCGCTGAGCGGGCGCCACGACCGTGTCTTTCATTGCCGTACGTTCCAAAGTGCCCCGCTTCCCGTCGGCTCCTGGCGACAGAAACCCGGGTTTTGCCCGTTTGGCAAGCGCGCGGCAATCGCCGTGCCTCGCCTTAGGCCAAGGCTTGATGGGTCAGACCCTATCCGAGCGCCGCCAGTCCCACGCCCAGCGCCGTCACCAGCGCGGCGCCGATCTGCCTAAACGTCAGTGGCTCGGCGAATAGCCGCCGCCCCGCTAGGGCCGCTATCGGCATTTCGACCACGCCGACGGCGCGCACCGGTCCGACGGGCGTTAGATTAAACGCGATGAACCAGAGGCTCGAGGCGGCGGCTCCGAGGAACCCCGCGCCAAGCGAAGAGCGCCATCCGCACATGACGGCTTTTAACGCCGTGCGATCACGCATCGCCAGCCACGCGGTCAGGCTCGAGGCCTGCATTACCTGGGCGGCAAACACCGTTACCTGTGCCGCGGCGACCGGGTGTCCGGGGGCGACGGCGTGGCCGGCCTGGCGGTAAACGTTGGAGGACAGCGCAAAACCCGCCCCCGCCGCGACGCCGAAAAGCGCGGCGGTCGTCACGCCCCGGCCCTCCAGCTTGCGCGGATGGCCCAAGGCGATCAGGCCCACGCAAGTCAGGGCCAGGCCGAGCCATTTGAGCGGCCCTAAGGTCTCGCCGAAGCCCAAGGCGAACACGGCGGCCAGCGGGATTCCGCTCTGCGAAAACACGGTGCCCAGCGCGAAACTCGATTTGCGCATGGAAACCAACAGGGCCGCCGTCGCGCCCATCTGAGCCGCGCCGCCGACGGCGCAGGCGCTCCAAAACGACGGCGAGAGCGCCAAGCGCCCCGGCGCATCGAACACCATGGCCGCGGCCATGAACAGCAAGGCGAACGGCGCGCCGAACAAAAACCGCACCAGCGTCGCGCCCCACGGCCCTGCGTCAGCCAGCAATCCGCGCTGCAAGGCGTTGCGCGCGACCTACAATCCGGCGGCCCCGACGGTGATGGGTATCCAGAGCATGGATCTGTTTTCCCTCCCCTTATGGGGAGGGTGGATTGTCGCCAAGCGACAAGGCGGGTGGGGAAGTTTCGATCGTCCCGACCATGTTGCGTTTCATGTCACATCCCCCAACCCGGACTTCGCTACGCTCATCTCGCCTCCCCCCCCATAAGGGGAGGGAGTGTTGATCGTTAAAATCCGCTGACGGTGATCGGCTCGGGCGCGCTTTTTTCCTTGCGGGCGAAGAGGTTGTTTAGCGCGTTAATATAGGCGGTTGCGCTGGCGGTAAGG
>JANXWN010000275.1 GCA_025351125.1 Caulobacteraceae bacterium
CTCCGCGCCCGGTTCGATGAAATCGACTGGGCGCGCCGCCGGCTCCATATCGGCAAAGCGAAGGCGGGCAGCCGGGAGCAGCCTCTAACGCCCGCCCTTGTGGCCATACTGCGAAAAGAGCGTGAGCAGCGGGTGGATCAGGTCGGCTTCGTGTTCCAGCCGCGCCGGCCTGTAAAACACGATGCGGGGTGGCGGCGCACCATGCGGAGATCATTTCGGCGCGCTGTCGTCCAGGTGGGTCTAGACCCCGCGAAGATCACGCCGTACGTCATGCGTCATACGGCGATCACGCGGCTTGTCGAGGCCGGGATTGATCTCCCGACCATTCAGCGGATAAGCGGCCATAAGACCCTCACGATGGTGCTACGCTACGCGCACGTTTCGAGCACTCATGTCGACGCGGCCATGGCGACGCTCGACAGAACAATTCCCGAACCTTGTCCCCAAAATCGGAACGCGCCAGAAACACCAGTTACACAGGAATTCCACCAGCGCGAGGCGTGAGCCGTCGACGAAGTCGCAAAATCTTTGAGATTACAATGGAGGCCTGGCCGAGATTCGAACTCGGGTACACGGATTTGCAGTCCGCTGCGTAACCACTCCGCCACCAGGCCCCTTTTTCAAGGGAGGCGATGGCTAGCAGATGGGACGGGCGCAAGCAATCCGTGGCAAAGCGGGCGCATCATCCGCCATCCGCCGGCGTCGGCGGCGGGCCGCGCCAAGCGCAGCGTTATCTCTACACACGGCGTCACCGCGCCTACCCCGGGAGCGACAGGGGCCTAGCATGATAGGTTTGCCGCCACCGCGCCAGATCCGCCGTTAGCAAGTCCACCGCGCGACGCACGCGACGACTGAGCGTATCGAATGACAGTTCGTCTTCGGCAATCACGCGATTGAGCGCCGCCAAATGATGCGCCAAGGTCTCTGAGCGTTCGGCGATGCCGGCAAAATCGCCTTGCATTCTGATCCCGTAGATAGCCGCGCCGAGGGCCGGCAAAGCCCCGCTGGCGATGGTGACGCTGATAACCACGCGGTGCGCCACGTTTTCGAGATGGCCGCCAAGACCCATTTTAAACACCGCCTCAAAACCGAGGAACCCGACACAAATTCCGGCGGTCAAAGCGAACAACACAGTTCCCATCAGGTGCAGACGATGCTCAAGTCGGTGCATCCGGCGCGCATCGGCATTCAGGTACCGCAATTGCCCGTCAATCAACGCGATCAAAGCGGCGCGCACCGCCGAGAGATAGGCGTCATCCACGCGCACGGAGGGCAAACCCAAGTTTCGCGCGGTCGCCCTGACCGTGCGTCCGACCCACGGCGGCTCGCTGTCGGCCCCGACACGCAAGGCCAAATCACCCAATTGCGCGCTGATCGCCAGACATCGCAAACGTTCGGCCAAGTGCCGATAGTCGAGCCAGCGTTCATGCCAAGCGACGCGATGAGCCGTGCGCGTCAGCATCAAAATGGCGCCGATCGCGGCTAGTTCCAACACAATCAAAACGGGTTTGGCCTGCGGAATCGCCAGACCGGTCAGCGATAAAGCCACCGCCAGGGCGGCCAGACCAAAATTGATTACATAGCCGCTTCGAAACAATTGCCCAATGTGGCCGGCCAGGACGTCCGCTTTCGCAAAACGCGGCGCCAGATTGTCCCGCGCGCGACGGGCAAATTCGACGGCGCGATCGGCGATGCCTGCAACAGCAGCCGCCACGGGCTGTTCGGCGTCCGCCACGTCAGCGATGCGGGCGTCGGACCGTCGCGGTCGCCGAACGCCCATGACAGCCAGCAGCAACGGAAACGCGAGGGCTAAACTGAAGCGCGGAAGGGGCGCGTCGGAATAAAACTGTCGCATGGCCGGACCGTCCGCTCGTTCGACCCGGCCCAGCAGGGCCGACGCCACCCTCGGAAGGGCCTCGAGACCACTACGGGGCACGGTGTCCAGCGTCTGTTGGCCCAAATCATGCGCCTCCAAGCCGTCCCACAGCAGGGTCGGCGCCACCACCCCAGCGGGATCGATCAGGACCACGGGCACGTCCTGCATCACCGCTTCGGCGACGATCTGCCCGGTGCCGCCGCGGCCCAGCGAAGGTCCGCGGTCCCATACCGCGAGCAGGATATCGCACTGGCCCAAAACCACTCGCCCTGCCCGTTCATAGGCGTGCGGATCGCTGCGCCGCGCGCGGTCGGCCGGCAGTTCGAAGACCGCCCGCGCGGCGTCCAACCGCTGCCGATAAGCGGCCTGAGAGTCGGGGTCCGGAAAATCCGCCGCATAATCGTCGCGCGCGAACGGCAAGACGCAATCGAGCGTCCAACCGCGGGCGCGTGCTAAATCGGCCGCCAGACTGTCGGCCCCCTCGGCCAAGGCGCTGATCAAGCGCAAGTCGGCATCCGGCTCCAGTTCTCGGGTAGCGGCGGCCACGGCGTCCAACACTTGCGCCACCGTCGCGGTGATCGCCGACAGATTGGTGTGCCCGAGCCTCTCCGGTCTATGCCCGGTCACTCCGATCGACAGTGTCTCGCGCAGCAACGCCATCCCCCTCACGCTCGCCCGATGCTTAAAGCGTTTTGTGCAAATGCGCCTTAGTAAAATCGGCGCTTGATCGACGCGGCAATTGCTTAGGAGGCTTTCGGCGGCCATAACTGAAACGTACGCCGAAGGGCTTTTTGCGGGTGACAGGATGAGCGCCGATTTCGCCGCCGCGCGGAATATTATGGTGGACAGTCAGGTTCGCCCCAGCGACGTGCCGGATTTGGCCGTGCAGGACGCCATGCGCCACGTGGCGCGCGAATCTGTGTTGCCCGCGGAAAAACGGGCCCTCGCCTACGCCGACGCGGAGGTGGAATATGCGCCGGGCCGGTGGTTGCTGAAGCCCCGCGATGTGGCCAAACTGTTGCAAGCTTTGCACCCCCGCGCCGGCGAAACCGCGCTGGCCATCGCCGCGCCCTATGCCGCCGCCGTGCTGACGGCGATGGGTCTCTCAGTCACGACGCGCGACGCCGCGGATACGTCACCGTTCGACGGTGTTTATGATTTGATGATTTGTGAGGGCGCCATAACGACGACGCCCGCCGCGTGGCGTTCCGCCTTAAGGCCAAACGGAAGGATGGCCGTCGTGGAGCGCAATGGCCCGGTCGGGCACGCGGTTCTTTACGTCCGGACGGGGGACGGCGCCGGGTCGCGCCTATTGTTTGACTGTACTCCACTGATGATGGGCGGATTCGCGCCGGCGGCCGAATTTACGTTCTGACCTCAAGCGCCGGTTAAAAGACCGCCAACCGTTATGAAAATTGCGGGATTTAATTTTGACGCGTATCAACGGACTTTGGCGTCAGATCGTGAAATTTTGCCGCCCACCGATTGCCGCCCAGAGATCGAAACATGTCAGAGCCGACGCCTCCCGAACAAGGCTTGGATGAAATCCTCGCCTCTATCCGCAAGATCATTTCCGAGGACGAACCCACGGCTGCGTCCGAGCGGACCGCTACATCGATCGAACCGCTGGTCCTCACGAATCGTGTAACGCCAAAGCCGATCGTCGCTTCGTCAGGCCTTCCTGTCGTTGAAGCGCGCGACAATAACGTCCGGGGCGCCCCAATGACCGAAACATCCTTTCACGAGACGCCGCCCGCCGCCCCTATTGAGGAGACCCGCATCATGGACACGCCACCACCGCCGGCGCACGCGCCGGACCACCCGATTATCGACGAAGCAACCGCCACCGGCGCTGCATCTTCGTTAGACAAATTGTCCGACGTGGTGCGCGGAAACCACACGCCGCCGCCACCGATCCACCTACCGCCGGAAGGTCGTACTTTGGAGGACCTCGCGCGCGACATGTTGCAGCCGATGTTGAAGGCTTGGCTCGACGAGCATTTGCCCGCCATTGTCGAGGCCCGCGTAGACGAAGAAGTGGAGCGGATCGCGCGGCGGCGGGTGCGTTAGCGCGGTTCGAAAGCCTCACACCCCTCGGGTGCGCCAACCGCCCTAATGTCCGCGCGCGCTTGAAGCGCGTTGCGCCTCAAGAGCCTGATGTGTTTACACGGAACAGCTGTAAACGCTGAATCAGGCTTTACACTTTTGCATTTAGAGCAGGATTCAGATTTTAGACGGTTCCGTCTAACATCATCCTGCTCTAGCGACATCTGACCATGCTCGACAAGACCTTCGATCCCAAGACTGCCGAACCTCGGTTGTATCAGGCGTGGCAAGACGCCGGCGCCTTCGCCCCGATCGACGATCCCACCGCGCCAACTTTTACCATGGTGATCCCCCCGCCCAACGTCACGGGCTCGCTGCACATCGGCCACGCGCTGAACAACACTTTGCAGGATGTCCTGACCCGCTTTGCACGCATGCGTGGAATGGCGGCGCTATGGCTGCCGGGCACCGATCACGCCGGCATAGCCACGCAAATGGTGGTGGAGCGCCAACTCGCCGCGGAAGGCAATATCGGCCGGCGCGATCTGGGCCGCGACGCCTTTGTCGAGCGCATATGGCAATGGAAAGCGCAAAGCGGCGGCGCTATCGTCAACCAGTTGCGGCGCCTGGGCGCGTCGTGCGACTGGAGCCGCGAGCGTTTCACCCTCGACGAAGGCCTGTCGGCGGCGGTGCGCAAGGTGTTCGTCACCCTGCATAAGCAAAAGCTGATCTATCGCGACAAACGCTTGGTCAACTGGGACCCGCATTTCCAGACCGCCATTTCCGATTTGGAGGTCGAGCAGCGCGAGGTCGACGGGCACTATTGGCATCTGGCCTATCCGCTGGAGGATGGCTCGGGTGAAGTGGTCGTCGCCACCACCCGGCCCGAAACCATGCTCGGCGACACTGCCGTCGCCGTGCATCCGACCGATCCGCGCTACACCCACCTGATCGGCAAGTGCGTGCGCCTGCCCGTTGTCGGCCGGCCGATCCCGATCATCGCCGACGATTATGCCGATCCGGAAAAAGGCTCCGGCGCGGTGAAGATCACCCCGGCGCACGACTTCAACGATTTTCGCGTCGGCCAGAAGCACAAGCTGCCGATGGTCAATATTTTCGACCCATTCGCGCGGGTGAACGACAACGCTCCGCTGGACTATCGCGGCCTCGACCGCTTCGCGGCGCGCAAAAAAATCGTCGCTGCGTTCGAGGACTTGGGTCTGCTGCGCGGGATCGAGCCGACCCGTCACGCCGTGCCGCACGGCGACCGCTCCGGCGTGGTGGTCGAGCCGTACCTGACCGACCAATGGTATGTCGACGCCAAGACCTTGGCCGGGCCCGCCATCGCGGCGGTGGAAAACGGCGACACCGTGTTCGAGCCGCGCAACTGGGAAAAGACCTATTTCGAGTGGATGCGCAACATCGAGCCTTGGTGTATATCGCGCCAGTTGTGGTGGGGCCACCGCATCCCCGCTTGGTATGGCCCGGACGGACGGATTTTCGTCGCCGAAACGCAAAGCGAGGCGGCCGCCGCCGCGCGCGAGCACTACGGCCGCGACGAGGCGCTGCGCCAAGACGAAGATGTGCTCGACACCTGGTTCTCCTCGGCCCTGTGGCCGTTTTCCACCCTCGGCTGGCCGGAAGAGACCGACGATTTGGCGCGGTTCTACCCCACCCATACCCTGGTCACCGGCTTTGACATCATCTTCTTCTGGGTCGCCCGGATGATGATGCTTGGCTTACACTTTACCGGCCAGGCGCCGTTCAAGCGGGTGTTCATCAACGCCCTGATCCGCGACGCGGCGGGCG
>JANXWN010000338.1 GCA_025351125.1 Caulobacteraceae bacterium
TCGGTCCTCGCCACTCTCTCCCCGCAAATGCGGGGAGAGGGTTCAGCGGAGCCCGTTCCACACCAAGGTCGCCCTTCCCGCTGAGCTGAGCAGCGCGGTCCGAACGAGCGGGTCTTTGCGCAAGGCGCTTTGTACCCGCGCCGCCATATTGCAGCCACCGCCCTCCTCCCCAGACTCGGCGCTGGCCGCACCGGCGAGTTGTCCGTCGCTCAGTTCAGCGCTCGGCTCGGCCGCGGCCCCAATCGCCGCGTCGATCGCCTTGATTTTGGGCGCCGGAAGAGACTCGGGGGTTGGACGGACCGCTTTCACGGCGACCGCGGCGCGCGGCGGCGGCTTAGGCGTGGCGGGCTTCGCGGCGGCGGCGGGCGGCTGGACCGCCGACGTGGGAATTGGGGCGGCGAAATCGACATAGGAAACAACGATCGCGTCGGCCTCTACCGCCGGCAGCGGGGGCACGCGGGCCAACAGCAGCCCCCCGAAAATGGCGAGATGAAATACAGTGCTGATAGAGAGGGCGATCGCGCGGCGCCGTCGATTTAATAAGCATTTTTCAGGTGATGTCGAACGCATAGCGTTTCCGAAAATTCAAACCCCTTGTGACAAACCAAGACCACGACCCCGCGTCAGCATCGTGGCGCCCCACGGTCGACACGCGTCTATCCACCGCTAACGCTGGCGGTCCACGGTCGCTTTCCACGCAAAGGTTGCGACCATTCGATCCGCCAACCGCCCGGCGCAACGAAGATTTCAGCGGCGCCGCCGCGATCGAAATCCAGGGTTCTTAAAACCGTAACATCATGGCACGCCGCCGGCGGATCGACTTGCGCGCGGAGGATGAGGATATCGGAACTTTCACACAGGTTTCTAAGGCGGTCGGCGCCGGGTTTGCGTTTGGTCCACCAAGCGCCGATAGCCGGTCGGGTGTTGCCGAGCGGAGTGCAGCCGTTGATGTCGCAATCAAAGCCGCTCTCCTGCGCGATCTGAGCGTTGGCCGGGATCATGAGCGCGCGCCTCTGCGCCCAAAGCCCCGTCGCATAAGCGCGCTTGTCAGGCTTGAGCGTCACTTCGCGACCGTCGATAGCCACCGCCGCGTCCTTGCCGTCCGACGCAATCCAGGCGACCGGCGCCTCTGGCCGGGGCCATAAGGCGACCGCCATGGCCATTGGCACGCCAATCCAACGCAAGGGTCCGCGCCACAGACAGGCGAAAATGATGCCGATGTAGGAGATGGCCAATGCGATTTCTGGTGCGCTGGACATGCTGAACGACGCACCCGGCGCGTTGGTAAAAAAGTGGCCGATGGCATTGATCGATTTGGCCGCCCAACCACCGACATACAAGGCGGGCAGGCCCAGCGAATGACTGACGCCGAGACCTTGCGCCAGCAGACTCAAACCTAAGGCCGGCATCATCACCGCGCTGGCCACAAAATCCGCCGTGAGATTGGCGAAGACTCCATAGTTAGAGACGCGATTAAAGTGTTGAATCGCGAAGGGCCCGGTCGCGGCGCCGGCCACGAAACTCACGACCGCGAGGCCGACCACGACCTCACGCAGGGTTTGCAGGGCCGCCAGCGGCCACGCTAGACCGACGGGACGCGGGCGCCGCGGCCAAATCTCCGCTAGAGCCACCAACGAGGCGGTAGCGCAAAACGACATCTCAAAACCTGGCGCGACCACGACGTCGGGCTCGATCAAGAGGATGATGAAAGCCGCCACGGCGAGCGAGTGCAGGCTAACCGCGCGGCGATCCATCAATATCGCGAAGAAAGCCACACTCGCGGTGATCGCCGCGCGCCGCGCCGGCGGGTGGGCTCCGGAGAGGATGAGATAACCGGCGACCGCGACAAGGGCCACGGCGGCGGCAACCTTCTTGCCCGAAATGCGCAACGCCAACCAAGGCCAGGCGGCAATCAGGAATCGGACGGCGAAAAATGCGAATCCACACACCGCCGCGGTATGCAAACCGGCGATCGCGAGCATGTGCGCCAAACCCGACCCGCGCAGGTCGTCGCGGTGATCAGCAGCCAACCAGTCTTGATGGCTGGTCGTCACCGCCGCCGCTAGTCCCGCAGCGCCGCCATCGTCGGGACCCATAACCGCCGCGACGTCGTGCGCCAACGTCGTCGCGACCCGCCACCGCATCGCGTTGACCGCCATTTCGAGGCGCAGGCGCCACGGCGGCGCAGGCAATTTTTGCCATGTCGGTTGCTGCATGGCGATCCCGACGCCGCCAATCCCTTCGAACCAGGCATCCCGCGCGAAATCATAGGCCCGCGGAGCCGCCGGGCCCGGCGGCGGATCGAGCAGGGTTAGGATATGGATCGGCGTTCCAGGTGGCGGCGCCGCTTCGGGGCCCCCGGGCGCGGCAATGACAATCCGGATGCGGGTCGGCGTCCGCTCGCGCGATAACCTAGACACGCGAACGGGAGCGATCAACAGGCGCTCGCCGCGTGCGCTCGGCGAGGCGATATCAACGACCCAGCCATCGACGCTGACCATCCCTAAATTGTCAGGCGCAATCGGCGCGGCGATGCGATCGCTGTGAATCTTCGCGACCAAAAAGCCCGCCGCCGCCAAAGCCGCCAGTCCGGTGACAGCGATCAGATCACGCCGCCGGCACAGGCGCGCGGTGATGAGTGCCAAAAGGCCGAAAACCGCCAACAATGCCTCGCCGATCCATAGCGGCGGCTCCGTTCGCAAACCCAAATAGCCAGCCGCCCCGGCCCCGAAGGCGACGGGAACCCAAAGCAACGCGCGATCAGCCTGTACAGTAACGGCGGCGATGAGGCAGATTTTGATATCGAACATGTTAGGAAGCTTGCGGCGCCGCGTGATAAGGCCCAGCCCTCGCCGCCAAGGCGCAACCCTCACCGCGCCCACCGCACCGTCAAGCGCTTCTTCCGGAACTCCCATGTCCGCGTCCGCCCGCCCCGTCGTCACCCGTATTGCCCCCTCTCCCACCGGCTCGATGCACATAGGCACAGCCCGGACGGCTTTATTCAACTGGTTGTACGCTCGCCATTTCGGGGGGACATATCTCTTGCGCGTCGAGGACACCGACCGCGAACGATCCACCGAGGCGGCGGTTGGCGTCATTATGAACGGGCTGAGGTGGTTAGACCTTGAGCCTGACGCGCCGCCCGTATTTCAGCACGCGCGCGGCGATCTGCATCGCGCGGCTGCGTTGCAACTCTTGAATCAAGGGCGCGCCTATCGTTGTTATATGACCGTCGAAGAGCTTTCGGCGGAACGAGAAAAAGCGCGCGCCGAAGGGCGATCGCTTCGTTCGCCGTGGCGCGAGCGCGATGCCTCGGCCGGAAAAAACGCTCCGTTCGTGGTGCGCTTTAAGGGGCCGCTGGACGGCGAAACGGTTGTCGACGATTTGGTCAAGGGAACGATAACGTTCGGCAACAAGGAATTGGATGATCTGGTGTTGCTGAGGAGCAACGGCGCGCCAACCTACAATTTGGCGGTGGTGGTGGATGATCACGATATGGCCATCAGCCATGTCATTCGCGGTGACGATCATTTGAGCAATACCGCGCGCCAGACCCTAATTTACAAGGCCCTCGGTTACGAACTGCCGGCGTTCGCCCATTTGCCGATGATTCACGGCGAAGACGGAGCCAAACTTTCCAAGCGGCATGGCGCCCAGGCGGTCGGGGAGTTTGCCGATATGGGCTATCTACCGGAGGCGATGCGAAACTATCTAGCGCGACTAGGTTGGGGGCACGGCGACGACGAATTGTTTAGTGATGCGCAGGCGATTTCTTGGTTCGACGTCAAAGATTGCGTGAAGGCCCCCGCCCGACTC
>JANXWN010000370.1 GCA_025351125.1 Caulobacteraceae bacterium
GCGAAGGCGGCGAGGAGTTCGTCCAGCGTGTGCACGGCGATCCGGCCACCCTGACTGGACAGCCGCGGGGGTTTGTTCAAGGCCAGGATGTCGGCGTCTTCGTAGATCACCAGAGACCGCACGAAAGCGATCTCCTCGGGCGAGAGGTTTATCGGCTTCATGGCCGGTCCCGCAAACCCGCCCAGCGCTGCAAGCGCTCCTTGACGCGCGCTTCGGCGCCGTCGCCTTTGGGCGCGTAAAACACCGGACGATCGAGGCCGTCCGGAAAATAATTCTGGCCCGAAAAGCCTTCCTCCGTGTCGGGATCATAGCGATAGCCCTTGCCGTAGCCGAGATCCTTCATCAGGCGGGTTGGCGCGTTGCGAATATGATTGGGCGGTCCCAGAGATCCGGTCTGTTTGGCCATGGCGCGGGCCGCGCCGAACGCCTTGTAGACGGCGTTGGATTTCGGCGCGGCGGCCATGTGCACGCACGCTTGCGCCAGGGCCAATTCGCCCTCGGGACTGCCGAGAAAATCATAGGCGTCCTTGGCGGCGGTGGTGATCAGGAGCGAGAGTGGATCGGCCGCGCCAATGTCCTCGCTGGCCATGCGCACCAGGCGGCGGGCGATAAACAGCGGATCTTCGCCGCCCTCCAGCATGCGCGCCAGCCAATAGAGCGCGGCGTCGGGGTCTGATCCGCGCACCGATTTGTGCAAGGCGGAAATCAGATTGTAGTGCTCTTCGCGGTCTTTATCGTAGGCCGGGCTGCGCTTTTGCAACACCTGCCCCATCGCCACCGGATCGAGGGTCTCGCCGGACGCGATATTAAAGAGGGTCTCCGCCAAACTCAGCAGATAACGACCGTCTCCGTCGGCCATCGCCATCATCGCATCGCGCGCGGCGGCGTCCACCGGCAGCAATTTGCCCTCATAGCTCTCCGCCCTCGCCAGCAAATTGCAAAGCGCCGCCGCGTCCAGCCGTCGCAAGACATAGACCTGGCAGCGCGATAGCAAGGCGCCGTTCAACTCAAACGAAGGATTTTCCGTGGTCGCGCCGACCAGCGTTACCGCGCCCGATTCCACAAACGGCAAAAATCCGTCCTGTTGCGCCCGGTTGAAGCGATGGATTTCATCGACGAACAACAGGGTCGCCTGGCCCGCCGAACGTCGCGCGGTCGCCGCATCGAAGGCTTTACGCAGGTCCGCCACGCCCGAAAACACCGCTGAGAGCTGCTGGAATTCATAGCCTGCGGCTTTCGCGAGCAAACGCGCGATGGTCGTCTTACCGGTGCCCGGCGGCCCCCACAAAATCATCGACGACAATCGCCGCGCCGACGCCATACGCCCGATCGGCCCCTCTGGCCCGAGCAAATGATCCTGACCAACCACCTCGACCAGGCTTTTCGGGCGCAAGCGGTCGGCGAGGGGCCGAGGCGCTTCGGGCGCCAGACCGGCGGCTTCGAACAGGTCGTTCATCGATCTAATCTAACAGGATCATCACGGATCGCCATGCCATCGCAGCAGGCGGCGGGCGGAAAACTTGCCACATGACCACTTGTCCAATATCCTTACAAGTCAGAAATTCGGAGCTATCGCGATGGAGCTGGCGCGCATCACATCCAAGGGACAGATGACTATTCCCCGCAAAATACGCCTCGCCGCGCAACTCAAGGAAGGCGACGTCGTGAGTTTCGCGGTGGAAAACGATCGGGTTGTCTTTCGCAAACTACCCACGACCCAAGACCCCTATCTATCGGGTCTTCACGAAACGATGACCGAGTGGATGACGGCCGAGGACAACGAGGCTTGGCGTGACCTTTGATGAGTTTGCCGTCGTCGTGGTGCCTTTTCCTTTTACCGACAAGCCGGCGGTAACACGACGTCCCGCCCTGGTGGTGTCTTCACGGGCCTACAATGATCGGCACGCCCGGCGCGTGCTGGCGATGATCACCTCCGCCCGCCAGAGCGCATAGCCAAGCGATACCGTCTTGCAAAACTGGGCCGCCGCCGGACTGAAATCGCCGTGCTTGGTTCGTCTAAAGTTATTTACGCTCGACACGTTGCTGATCATTGAGCCGGTCGGCGCGCTGATCGACGACGACCGGCGCAACGTGCAAGCTATGATGGCCAGAAGCTTAGCGTTGAACTGAGAGCGCCGCGCCGCGGTCCCATCAGCCGCCAAACCGGGCCGTGATCATCTGCCCGCCGCGCTGAATGCTCAGCAGCCATTCGCGCGCGCCGGCGCCGGCCACCGCCTGCAGCGCGCTGGTGGAATTGACCGCCGCGTCGTTCACCCCGCGAATGAAGTCGCCGGCTTGCAGCCCGATCGATTGCGCGAATCCGGGCCCCACCTTTGTCACCAGCACGCCTTGCGCGGTAAACGGATCGACGCCGTATTGTAGGGCGGTCGCGGGCGAAAGGTTGACAACGGTCGCGCCAGCCAAAGGATTACGCCCCGCGATAAGCCGCTCGTCGGCCGCAGGGAGCGCCGGCGGAATGTCGAGCGCGACGTTTGGCGTGCGCGTGGTCGTCCCGCGCCGCACATTCAAGGTCAGATGCTCGCCCGCGCGATGGGTCACGACGCGATAGGTCAAGGCCGCTTCGTCGTTAACCGGCTCGCCGTCCACTGACTGGATCACGTCGCCGACCATGAGATTCGCCCGCGCCGCCGGGCCATCGGGCCAGACATTGGTCACCACCACGCCTTGCGGCGACGACAGTCCGAG
>JANXWN010000417.1 GCA_025351125.1 Caulobacteraceae bacterium
TTGCGGGCGAAGAGGTTGTTTAGCGCGTTAATATAGGCGGTTGCGCTGGCGGTAAGGGTGTCGGTGTCGGCTGCTTGTCCGGTGGCGATTCGACCGTCTTCCTCAAGGCGAACCGAGACTTGCGCCTGCGCGTCGGTGCCCTCGGTGACGGCGTGGACCTGGAACAGCCGTAGAACCGCGCCGTGCGGCACGACCGAATGGATGGCGTTAAACACGGCGTCGACCGGTCCGTCGCCGGTGGCCGTCGCCGACGATTCCACGCCGTCGACCATCAAGGTCAGATGCGCTTCCTGCGGCCCTTCGGTACCGGCGATAACCCGCAGCGCCTTGACCTGAATGCGTTCCGCCCCGCGCGCCAGGGCGTCATCGACAAGGGCGACGATATCGTCGTCGTAGACGCTCTTTTTCTTGTCGGCCAAATCCTTAAAGCGTCCGAACGCTTCATTCAGCGCGTTTTGTCCTAGGTCATAACCCAGCGCTTTGAGCTTTTCGCGAAAGGCGTGGCGACCGGAATGCTTGCCCATCACGAGGTTGGAGCCGCCTTGTCCGACGTCCTCCGGGCGCATGATTTCATAGGTCTCGGCATTTTTGAGCATGCCATCTTGGTGGATGCCCGCCTCATGCGCGAAAGCGTTTTTGCCGACGATGGCCTTGTTGAACTGTACCGGAAAGCCGGTGATCGCCGAAACATAACGACTGGCGCGCATAATATGCTCGGTGTGTAAGCCGCTCATAAACGGCAGCCGGTCGCCGCGGACCTTCAGGGCCATAACGACTTCTTCAAGGGCGCAATTTCCGGCCCGTTCGCCGATGCCGTTGATCGCCACCTCCACCTGGCGTGCGCCGGCTTGCACGGCGGCCAGGCTGTTGGCGACCGCCAAGCCCAAATCATTGTGGCAATGCGCCGAGAAGATCACGCCGTCGGCGCCGGGTACCGCGGCGATCAAATCGCGGAACATCTCGGCGTACTCGTCGGGGTAGGTATATCCGACGGTATCGGGCAGATTGATCGTCGTCGCGCCGGCGCGAATGGCCGTTTCCACACAACGTCGCAAAACATCGCGTTCGGTGCGCGTAGCATCCTGCGCCGACCACTCGACGTCGTCGCACAGATTGCGCGCGTGGGTGACAGACCCGTGGACGGATTCGATCACCTGCTCGGGCGTCATATTCAGGATGTAATTGCGATGTTGTGGGCTGGTGGACAGAAAGGTGTGAATACGCCCGCGCTTCGCCGGCTTGATCGCCTCGGCGCACCGCTCAATGTCGGCGACGCCGGCGCGAGCCAAACCGCACACGATGCTCTCGGAGACGATTTGCGACACCTTACGCACCGCTTCAAAGTCGCCATTGGAGGCGATCGGGAAGCCGGCTTCGATTACATCGACGCGCATGTCTTCGAGAATCTTGGCCAGTTCCAACTTTTCGTCGATAGACATGGAGGCGCCGGGCGATTGTTCGCCGTCACGCATGGTGGTGTCGAAAATAATGACTTTGTCGGCGGACGCGACAGGCGCGGCGTCGTTCGCGGGGGTTTCGGCGGTCATTTTGGTCTCTCTTCTTCAGATAAGGGCTTTAGGGATTTGATAACGACCCCTGAGCGCCTTAGCCGCGAAGGATCACGCAGGCCGCAGCGGCGCCCAGGGGCGACTAAGCCCGAGGAGCGCAAGTTGAAAACTGATGAGGCGGCAGTTCATTGGTCGTCTCTACCAATGCCGTTTCGGCTTTGCAATCGATTTGCGTGCCCGATGTTACCGGGCGCCGCCCATGAACCATCGCATCAAGGTTTCGCCGGCGAAGGCGGTCAAGGCAATTTTTGGAACGATGCCGATCCCGGTGCCGACCACGAAATCGAACACCGTGACCCGCGCGACGCCGGCGGCGATATTGATCAACGGAAACGGGGCCAGGGGAACTAGGCGAACAATCAAGCTGGCCAGCATTCCATTGGCGCCCACCCACTGCGTAAATCGTGCATGGCGGGCGCCTTCGAAGGCGGTCACGGCGGGGAACAGGGTCGGCATGACGAAGCCACGCATGACGTTGCCGGCCATCCCCCTATCCGTGATGACCTGGAAGGCGCGGTCGGTGCTGGCGACGAGGTCGCGGGCGAAGCCGATGCGCTCGGGCTCGTAGGTGTCCAGCAGGGTTTCCGGCGCGCGGCCCTGGACGACATGGGCTAGCTTCCATGACAGATTCACCGCATCGCCGATGCCGGTGTTCATGCCCTGCCCGCCCACCGGACTGTGCAGGTGGCCGGCGTCGCCGAGCAGAAAGCAGCGTCCCTCGCGGAACCGGGCCGCGACGCGGTGGTGGACGCGAT
>JANXWN010000344.1 GCA_025351125.1 Caulobacteraceae bacterium
TTAAAGCCGCCGACATGATGGATAAAGCTGGCAATAAGACCGCCCGCCTGGAAATCTCGATGATCAAGGTCTCCGCGCCCAATATGGCCTTGCGCATCATCGACGACGCCATCCAGGCGCACGGCGGCGGCGGGGTGACCAGCGACTTCGGCCTCGCCAAGATGTACGCCGGCCAGCGCACCCTGCGCCTCGCCGACGGCCCCGACGAAGTCCATAACCGCACCATCGCGCGCATGGAGTTCGCCAAATACGGCGACCTGCACGCGCGCATCCGGGCGGAGAAGGACGCCGAGCGAATGCCGGTGGGAAGCCGGTAGGGAAGGGTGAACTCATAAACGCGACGCGTTCCCCCACTTTCGCGTGGAAGAGCGGAGGTTGGGGGAGCGACGAGCACCGTATCGCGTTTAGAGGGGCAAACTCCAACCTTTGACGACCTCACGGCCTAAATCGTCGCTCCAATCGAAGGCGCGTGCCAAGTATTTC
Source organism: Caulobacteraceae bacterium (assembly GCA_025351125.1). GTDB lineage: Bacteria > Pseudomonadota > Alphaproteobacteria > Caulobacterales > Caulobacteraceae > Acaudatibacter. Next base: position 484 of record JANXWN010000344.1, read on the forward strand.
TATGCCCTCACAGCCCCAACTGCCGCGCGATGATATTTTTTTGAATCTCGGTCGCGCCGCCGTAGATGGTTTGCGCGCGGGCTAAAAAATACCCGGCGACGGCTGACGGGGCAAAGGTGGGAATGGCGTCGAAACCCGTTTTCCAGTCAGCCCCGGAACGATCCTCAAAATACGGCGCGCCATAGACGCCGGCCAGTTCGAGGTTGAGCTCGGTTATCGCCTGGGCGGTTTCGGTGGCCATGATCTTGAGAATCGAGCTTTCGTTGCCCGGCGCGGCGCCGCTCGCTAACGGCGCCAGCACGCGAAGGACGGTGATTTCCAAAGCTTCGACCCGCAACTCCACCTCCGCCAGCCGGCGGCGGAAACCGTCCCTAGAGTCCGCCGAAGCGTCGCCCCACGGCGCAGCGGTGCTCAGCCGTTTTAGCTCGGCGACCTGGCATTGTTTGGCCGCGACGTGGGCGTAGGAGGTGCGCTCGTGGTTCAGCAAATGCCGCGCGTAGGCCCATCCTTGTCCTTCCTCGCCAATGCGGTTCTCCACCGGCACCCGAACGCCGGTGAAGGTGACGCGATTGAGGTGGTGGCCCCCGTCGATGGTGATGATCGGGATCACCGCGACGCCTGGCGTGCGCATGTCGATGCAGATAAACGTAATGCCGTCCTGTTTGCGGGGGCTCGTTTGGGTTCGCACCAGGCAAAAAATCCAGTCGGCGTCGTGCGCGTCGCTGGTCCAGATTTTTTCGCCGTTCAGGATGTAATCGTCGCCGTCTCGCTCGGCCGACATCCTTAAACTGGCCAGATCGGAACCGGCTTCAGGTTCGGAATAGCCCTGCGCCCACAGCGTGCGACAATTCAAAATGTCGGGCAGCCAACGATCCTTCTGCGCCTGCGTGCCGAAGGTGTAGATCACTGGCGCCACATACAGCAGGCCCATCGGCGATACGCTCGGCGCGCCGGCGCGTTCGAGCTCTTCGTCGAAGATGAAGCGCTGCGTCACGCTCCAACCGGGTCCGCCGTACTCTTGCGGCCAGCCGGGCGCGAGCCAACCCTTGGCGGCCAGCGCCTGTTCGGAGGCCACGCGGTCGGCCTTGGTCAGCACTTGACCGTTCGCCGGTTTGGCGAGAATCGCTTGCGGATATTCGTGCCGGAAGTAGGCGCGCGCCTCCGCCCGGAAACGCTCGTCGGCTTCGCTTATGATCAAATCCATCCCGGTCACATCTCGAATTCCGACGCCAAAGTCCAGGCGCCGCGTTCGTGAATTTGCTTACCGAGGCGGGCTCAGTTTGACACGCAATCAACTCACGTCCGCTGCAAAAAAAGTCAAATCGCTGCGGATTGTTCGGGAGGCCGCGACCAGCCGCCCTTAAGCGACTTGCCTCGCGTCGGCCGCCAAGGCCTGTTCGGCCTGCGCGATATAGTCGCGCGTGATCGGCAGGGCGTCGACGCGTTTTGAGAGCTGCAGTTGAAAATTCATGTGGCCGCCATAGCGGAAGCCCATCTCGGCCCCGGCCAGATAACACTCCCACATTCGGCAGAACCGTTCGTCATACAGCGCGACAATCTCGCCGCGGCGCGCGGTAAAGCGATCGTACCAATGGCGCAGGGTTTGGGCATAGTGCAGGCGCAGTACCAAGCATTTTTCGACAAAATCGCCGACCTCCTCGCGGACGACGGCGTCGCGGTGATCCACGCGATCGGCTCGGCGCAATCACCCGGCCCGACCAATCTGTTTACCACCAAATACATCTTCCCCGGC
>JANXWN010000462.1 GCA_025351125.1 Caulobacteraceae bacterium
CCCGCACGCCAAGACGCACAAAAGCGTTGAGATTGCCAAGCGGCAGATCGCGGCGGGCGAAGCGCAATGCCCCGTGCCAGGGCGACCCCCGCCATGGCGGCGATATTCCGCGCCAGCGCGTCTTCGTCGATAATCAGCGCCGGCGTATTGAGCGCACGGCGCGAGCCTTGGCGACCGATCAAATGAGCGTGCAGATCATGAGCGTGCATGGCAATTAATCTCCCTCCCCGTTTATGAGGCGGGAAAGATCGTGACACCCGCTCATATCGAAAACGCGAAAAGTTGTCGCAGATGCGCGTTGAGAAACTTGCCGGTGGGATCCACGCGTTTGCGAACCTCACCCCAACGCTTCGCCATCGGAAAGAGCCGGACCACGTCGTCGGCGTTGAGAGTATGGCGCTTGGCCCAATGCGGGCGCCCGCCGGCCGCGGCGAAGACCCCTTCCACGACCGCGAAAGCCTCGCGCCAAGGCATGCGCGCATATTGGTGAAAGGAAATCGAAACGCACGGCCCGGCATTCATCGGCGACATCCAAATATCATCCCCCGCCACGGTACGGAATTCGAACGGAAAGATAATCGGCAGACGGCGGCGACGCACCTCTTTGATCGCCGCGCGCAGGGCGTCGGGTCCGGCCGCGGCGGGAATTTCGTACTCCATTTCCTCAAAACGCGTGTCGCGTTCGGATGGAAAAATACGGTGCGCCGGCGCCGCGCGAGTCGATGACGTGATCGCGCCGGTCATAATGCGCTGCAGTGTCGGGGCGAGAAACGGCGCGGCGGTCGCTATGTCGCAGAACAATTTGTAGGTTCCCCCCTCGGTCGGCGTCGGATCATCACCCTCCTGCGCGAGATCTAGGATTTTGAGTAGGGCCTGATCGGCGTAGGGAAAGACGAAAAACTCGACATGCCGATGGCCGGCCGCCAATTGATCCCAACCGTTCAGCACCTCATCGAGCGGCGCGCGCCTTATCGTTTCGCGCAGGCGATAGGCGGGCGCCACCGCGATCTTGATCCGCGACATGACACCAAGCGCGCCGAGACTGACGCGTTGGGCTTCATAGAGGTCCGGGTCGCGCGTCGCATCGCACTCCACCACTGATCCGTCGGCCAGCACCATCCGAAACGCCCGCGCGGCGGTCGACAGCGAGCCCAACGTGCGACCGGTGCCGTGGGTGCCGGTGGCGATGGCCCCAGCTATCGCCTGCTTATCGATATCGCCTTGGTTGAGAAGCGAAAATCCCCGCGCCCACAAGGCCTGAGTCAGGGCGCCGATGGAAAGGCCGGCGGGCGACCAAACCGTTTCTCGATCGGGACAAACCTCAATCTCCCCGGACATATCGGCCAACGAAATCAGCACGCCGTCGGTTTCGCAAAGCGGCATAAAAGAATGGCCGGTTCCGACCACGCGCACGTTTTCCGCCGCGGCGACGATGGCCGATAGTTCCGCTTCAGTCTTCGGGACCGCGATGCGCGCCGGTGTCGCCACCACGCTTCCGGACCAATTGCGCCACGACTCCATAGAGACTCTCTCCCGTTATTGGGATTAAGGTTGCCCCAAATTGCGCGGAGGAACAAACATGTCTTTCAACGATTACGCTAAATTCGACGGTCTCGGCTTGGCCGAACTGGTGCGCAAGGGCGAGGTTTCACCCGCCGAACTGACCGAAGCCGCCATCGAACGGATCGAACGCCACAATCCGACGCTAAACGCGGTGGTCTATAAGGCTTACGACGAAGCCCGCGCCACCGCCGCCGCGGCATTGCCGGACGGCCCGTTCAAGGGGGTTCCGTTCCTAATCAAGGACCTCGGGTTGAGCGTCGCCGGTTGGCCCAAAACCCAGGGCAGCCGGTTCACCCACGACCTTGCGGACGGCGAGGACAGCAGTCTCGTCACCCGCTATCGCGAAAGCGGCGCGGTATTTCTGGGAAAAACTAATACGCCCGAGTTCGGCATCACCGGAACGACCGAGTCGGCGAGGTTGGGGCCCTGTCGCAACCCTTGGAACCCGGCGCATATCGCCGGGGGCTCTTCCGGCGGGGCGGCCAGCGCGGTGGCGGCGGGGATCGTCCCCCTGGCTCACGCCAGCGACGGCTTAGGTTCGATCCGCATCCCCGCCGCCTGCTGCGGTCTGTTTGGCCTGAAGGTCACGCGCGATCGTAATCCCAATTTGCCGGATGGATTTAACAGCACCTATAATCTCGCCGTCGATCACGTCGTCAGCCGCACGGTGCGCGACAGCGCCGCCATGCTCGACGTTACCGGCGTCGCGGCCACCGCATCGCCATATCCCGCGCCGCCCAAGGCGCGCCCGTATATGGACGAAATCCTCGCGCCCCCCGGCAAGTTGAAGATCGCATGGTCGGCCGAAACGCCGAGCGGACGGCCTATCGATCCCGAGGTGGAGGCCGCCTTGCACGCCACTGTCGAAACCTTGCGTGCCCTGGGCCACGATATGGTCGAACAGGGTCTGGGAATAGACTACCGCGCGCTTTACGAGGTGATGGCCCCGATCGGCGGGGCTAATTTCGCCGCCAACATGTTGCGTCTTGTGCATGACATGGGGCGGATGCCCGAGCCGGACGAACTGGAGCCCCTGACCTGGGCGATCTATCGCCGCGGACGCGACATCAGCGGCGAGACGGTGCTGTGGAACATGGCCCGCCTGCGCCTGATCAACCGGCAAATCCTGGCGCTGTTCGAGACTTTTGACGTCTATCTGACCCCGGTGATGGGGACCCCGCCGCCACCGATCGGCCATATCGATCCGGTCAATCTGACCCCCAAGGAGGTCAACCGCCGCCAAGGCGTCGCCTTCCCCTACACCCCGCCGTTCAACGTCACCGGTCAACCGTCGATGTCCGTGCCGCTGGCCTGGAGCGCGTCCGGCCTGCCCATCGGCATGATGTTCAGCGGGCGGTATGCAGACGAAGCGACGCTGTTTCGGCTAGCGGCGCAGTTGGAAAAGGAAATGCCGTGGAAGGATAAGAGGCCGGAAATTTGGGGGTGAGGAAGACGGCCCGTCCAGTCAAAACCAGCCGCAACGACAGGGGCGTCAACGCATCTTGGCCTGGGCAATAGCGGCTTTGCCAACATTGAGGGTCACCGCGCCGTCAGAAAAACCCGAGAAGCGGGTTGTTGTTCGTCTGACCGCAAGGTGGCAAACTCAGCGCGTGGCGAGGGGCCCTAATACTATCCCTGCCGCCACGCCCGCCAGCACCATGCGCGCGAGATAGCCCAGACAATGGGCTAGCGTGATCTTCGGGTCAATCTTGATGAACAGACCGTTGATAATGATCACGATCGGCGGCCCGGCGATCCAGGCCAAAGCGGCAATGGCGAGGCCACCGAGGATCGAATGCACATGAACGACCCGGCACAAAACCACGATCGCGGCGGTCATCACATAGCCGAGCAAGGAGGAAATAATAATCGCTTGGCGCGCCGTACGCTCGCGGATGCCGGGTCGCCAGACTTCCGGGTAGCGGTCGTAAGCGTGGTGGAACAAGACACCCATCAAAAGCCAATCGGTCAGCCCGCCCAGCGTACCGGCGACGAGGATGGCGATACTGATCATAACCATGTCAAGGTTCCCCATGGCGTTTAGGCTTGGTTTTTCTCGCGGTGCGACCGATGCCATTGTGTTCGATAAGGCGGACCCGCACAATTAATTAGGAAGGGAGGGTTTACACGGCTAGCCAAAACCCACGCGCGCTCATCGGCGCTGTTATAAAAAATTGCGCCACCACCGCGTTCACGAGGTGATTTGTGTCCCCTGCTGATCAAGTTCTCGGCGAATTTCGGCCCGGACTCACCGCTTACATCCAAGGCGGCGTGGGCGAGCCTTTGGCTCTGCGCGCCGTGCTCGCCGC
>JANXWN010000479.1 GCA_025351125.1 Caulobacteraceae bacterium
TTCCGTCCGTGCTGCCATTGATAAAGTCATAGTTGCCGGTGTCGAGAATGTGGCCCGAGTCATTGAGGGTAACGAGGTTTCCGTTCTCGGAAAACGATACGATCGGCTCGCGACCCGCGCAATAGGCGGTTATTCCGGCCAGGGTCTGAGCGGCGGCGGTGCTGCTGCAGCCGCCGATGCCGTTGCTTCCCACCGACCCGCCGGTAAGTCCACCCGGGGCCGAGCCGGTAGAATTATCACTGCTGTCGAAATTGTAGGACGTCGTCTGCGTGAACACGCCTTCCTGGCCGGCGCCGATCGTCAGCGAATTCCAGATGCTGTAGGTGGGGCCGCCGCCGCCATTCATCGCCACCTTCAAATTGGTGATAGTGATGGAAGTCGCGCCAGTGTTTTGGATGCGAATCGCGCCGGAGTCGAAAAACTGCGCGCCTGAAGATTCCGACACGACGTTCGCGTCGCCAATCCAGGGGTTCGGAAAAAACCCGCTAGCGCGCAGATTGTCGGCATATCCGGTGTAGACGGCAAAGGTATCGGCGCGGGCCGCCGTCGCCCCCAGACCGGCCGCGACTGAGATTGCCGCCAAAACCGCTGCTTTTGATGCGAACTTGCGCATTTTCGTCTCCAACGTCACGGCCAGCCCTATTGCAGCCACTTTCCCGACACTAGAGCGGCTTGTGGTGATGTCAAGAAAATTCTGCGTCGTTATGTCGCAGACGACAAGCCATGCGGCCGGCAATGTTCGCATGGGGGTTGCCGTTGAGTGTTGTCGATGCCCGATTGCGGGCGAACATTGTAACAGCCGTCGGCATGAAATTAGCGCCCGAGTTGTGTTGCCAGAAGGGGAAAAGAGGCGATTTCTGGTTCTTTCTCTTCCCCTCCTGGGGGACGTGGATCGCGCCCTCCTGCGCGAGACGAAGGGGGCCGCCGCGCGGTCTTCGGTGTAGCGGCGCCCCTACCTCTCGGCTAACGCCGAGTCTCTTCCCCCCGGGAAGAGAGGGGGATTGGGATCATTCTCTTCCGCACGAAAGGCGCGGGCGGCGCTTAGCACGCGACGCGATAGGCGCGGGTGACGTAGCGGCCGTAGTAGCTATCCCAGGCTTGGCGCGTTTGCGTACAGACGTCGGGGTGGTAATCGCTGTTTTGGTCGTAACCGCTAGCGTAGGCGCCGCTGTTTTGGCGGTGGTCCGAATGGCTCGACGCGATCGCCGCCAACAGACCCAGACCCAGAATGCCGCCGATAATCAGCGGCGCCGCGTTGTCGTGGTCCCGGTGCTCCCAGCGATCGCCGCCGTAGCCACGGTCGTAGCCGCCGCCGTATCCACTATAGTTCGAATAACCGCCGCCGTGGCCCCAGTGGTCTTCGGCCGCCGCCGGCGTGGCCGCCGCAACGATCGAGGTGGCCGCGATCAGGGCGGCGAGACCGGTGTTGATAATCTTGACCATCGAAATTCCTCATTGTCCTATTGCTAAGAGGCGAACCCTGACAGCTCGCCCGCCCTCCCGCATGTGAAGGATTGAGGCAAAACTAACGTCGGCGGGCTGAATGAAAACTGAACCGCGCCCATGAATTCGGGCCAAAATGGCTGTATTGGCCGTTCGACGGCGATTGCTTTGCTAAACAATGTTAAATCGTCAGCCCAGTGCAGGGTATTTTGAACTAGCCATTATTTGGAGGCCACAGATGAAGGGTCGAGATTTGACGGCCGGCGAGTGGTCCAGCTTGAGCGCGGGCGTGTTCAGCAAAAAAAACCCCGCGCCAACAGGACGCGGGGTTTTTCAGGTTAGAGTTGTTTTCGGCTAGCAGCGATAGCGGACCGGGCGAACAACATAGTCGCCGTAGTAGGGATCCCACACCGTGCGCCGCTCGACGCATACACGATAAGGGTTATCGTAGCCATAACCGTAGCCGTTTCCGTAGCCGTAGCCGTATCGATAATTCGGCTGGCCTTGATACTGATTGTGCGATGATAAGGCCGCGCCTAGCGCCAGACCGGCAATCCCGCCGACGATCAACGCTTCAGCGTCGCCGCCTCCGCCGCCATGCTCCCAGCGATCGCCGCCGCGCCAGCCGCCGTCATGGCCCCAGCGACCCTCGGCCGCCGCCGGTGTCGCGGCCGCCGCCATCGAGCCTGCCGCGATCAGGGCGGCAAGACCCGCATTCATCAATTTGATCATCGGAATCTCCGTTGTCTTCCATAAAAAATCAACCGTCACCTGACGGGTTGTCAGGCGCCTCCGCTCGAGGATTGACACGACCGTAATGCCGCGCGGCTGAACGCAAGCTGAACCGTTTGGTTGATGTGGCGTCCTGATGGGCTAGGCCTTACGGTGCTTGGCAAAAGAGCTGAGCGCATGGCGACCCGCAGTTTGAAGTTCTGGGATTTAACCCTTTACGGCGTCGCCATGACGCTCTCGATTCGCTGGATCGCGACGGCGGCGGCGGCCGGGCCCGCGGCCTTGCCGCTGTGGGCTTTGGCGATGGCCGGCTTTATGGCACCCCTGGCGATCGCCACGGCGGAGCTGACGTCGCGGTTCTCCGGCGACGGCGGAATTTACGAGTGGACGCGCGAAACCTTGGGGCCGTTCGCCGGCTTTTTGTGTGCCTGGCTGTATTGGACGTGCAATCTGCCGTTCTTTTCAGGGATGCTGTATTTCATCGCTAACGCCTTGGGGGCGGCGGGCGGTCCGGCGACGCAGGCGGCCCTTGGCGATCCGGCGATATTCGTAGCCTTCGCCTTCGCTTTGGCGCTCGCCGTCGCGGGTCTGCATCTTCTGGGCCTGGGCGCCGGCAGGTGGTTGAACACCTTCGGCGCCGCCGCCACCTTCGCCTTGTTGACTCTGCTCGTGGTCGCCGGCGGGCTGCTCACCGCACGGCATGGGTCGGCGACCCGTTTTGTCGGTGCGCGCTGGTCGCCGCCGTTCAACGCCGACGGGGCGGCGCTTTGGGCCACGATGGTGTTCGCCTTTGGCGGCCCCGAAGCGCTGGCGCTTTTGCGCGGCGACGTCGAGGGCGGCACGTCGCGGATTTTGCGGGTCATCGCGGTGGTGGGGGTTGGTCTTGTCGTGGCCTATGTGCTGGGCACCTTGGCCGTCATGGGCATTCTCGCGCCCAGCGAGGTGACGCGACTATCGGGCGTGCCGGAC
>JANXWN010000480.1 GCA_025351125.1 Caulobacteraceae bacterium
AGCGCGCGCGACTTTCCCGATTGTTCGGTTTCAGGCGCGCACACCCAAAGATCATCCGACAAAGTCCGGGCGATGCGTTCCAGAGCGGCGAGGCCAGCCGCGTTGATTCCGTCGTCATTGGTGAGCAAAATCCTCATGCGCACGCCGCTTCGATACGGGTCATGCCGCGCATATAGGGATGGAGCGCCTGGGGAAGCGAGATTGCGCCGTTTTCATCCTGGTAGGTCTCCATCACGGCTACCATCGCGCGCCCGACCGCCAAGCCCGATCCATTCAGAGTATGGACGAAGCGAGCGCCTTTTTCGCCCGCCTTTTTCGTGCGGGCGTCCATCCGACGCGCTTGGAAGTCTCCGCAGTTGGAACAGGAACTGATCTCGCGATAGACTTGCTGTGACGGCAGCCACACCTCGAGATCGTAAGTCTTGCGAGCCGAAAACCCCATATCGCCGGCGCAGAGCAGCATGGTGCGAAACGGCAGTTCCAGCCGCTTCAAAACCGCCTCGGCGCATTCCAGCATGCGTTCGTGTTCCGCCTCGCTCGCGTCGGGCGCGGTGATCGACACCATTTCGACTTTCTGGAACTGATGCTGACGAATCATGCCGCGTGTGTCGCGCCCCGAGGCCCCGGCTTCGGAGCGAAAACACGCCGTCAAGGCGGCCATACGCAGCGGCAAGGCGTCTTCAGGAGTGATTTGGCGTCCGACCAAGTTGGTGAGCGAGACTTCCGAGGTCGGGATTAACCAACGACCATCCGTCGTTTGAAACGATTCGTCGGCAAACTTTGGCAATTGACCGGTCCCGAACATGGCCTCGTCGCGGACCAGAAGCGGCGGTGAAACCTCCGTATAGCCGTGCTCTTGCGTCTGCATGTCGAGCATGAACTGGCCCAACGCTCGCTCCAGCCGCGCAAGTCCGTGTTTGAGAACAACGAACCGCGCACCCGACATTCGCCCGGCGCCCTCGAAATCCATCATTCCTAGCGCGTCGCCCAAATCGACGTGATCCCGCGTCAAGGCGCCGACCGGTTGTTCGCTCCAACGCCGCACTTCAACGTTGCCGCTCTCATCCGCGCCGGGGGGAACATCGTCGGCCGGAAGATTGGGCAGGGCGGCCAGGACGGCGTGGAGTTTTCCAGCCGCCAGCGCTTCGCGCTCGGATTGGTCGGCGATCTGGGCCTTGCACGCCTCCACCGCGGCCATCAAGGCCTCCGCGGCCACATCGTCTTGGACGGCTTTCGCTTGCCCGATCTTTCTGGAGAGTTCATTGCGCTTGGACTGGGCCAACTGATTGATCGTCTGAGCGTCGCGAACGTCGAAATCGAGGTTGAGGATCGTCGGCGATTGCGCCGACAAGCCCTTCGCGGCCCACGCGCGGTCGTAGGCCTGGGGATCAAGGCGAATAGCCCGAATATCGTGCATGATGAAAAGCGTGGCGCCGATGTGTCGTTTTAGGAGCACTTGTCCTTAAGGCGCGCCGCGGGCGACGCCAAGGGCGAGAGCCTATGTGGCGATTAAATCTTGTCGCGCGTCGTCCCTGTTTTGTCGCCAAGCAATTAAGGTCACGCACCATATGGACACCTCGTACAACAGGACCATCGGCACGGCGAGCGAGATCATACTGACGGGATCGGGTGGCGTTACAATGGCGGCGGCGGCGAAGACGCCCACAATGGCGTAACGGCGGCTCTCGCGCAGCATTTGTGGCGTTACGATCCCCGCCAGTCCCAAAAGCGACAGCACAACCGGGAGTTGAAAACACAACCCGAACGCCAACAGTAGGGTTGTTACCAACGAGAGATAGTCGGAGACTTTCGGAAGGAGTTCAACCGAGACGTTGGCGAGGTCGACGATCTGCTGGTTCAACGAAAACCACAGGACGAACGGCAGCATCAAAAAGTAAACGAGCGCCGCGCCGAGCGTGAACAAGATCGGCGATGCAATCAAACACGGCAGGAAGGCGAACCGTTCGCGTTTGTATAATCCCGGCGCGACGAAACGATACAGCTGCCAGGCCAAGACCGGAAAGGTGATGACGATGGCGCCGAACACCGCCAGCTTCACCTTGGTGAAAAAGAATTCCAATGGTGCGGTGAACACCAGCTTGAGGTGTTCTATGCCGACGGGGGCCGGCTTCAATCGCAGCATCGTCAGCAACAGGTTCATATCAAAAAACCCGTGATGCCCGCCCCCGGCCTTTTGCGCCGCCATCAAGCCGGCGGCGACTTCGAACGGTTCGAGCAAAAAAACGTAGATGTCTTTGGCGAAGGCGAAACAGATCACGAAACCGAAGGCCAAGGCGATCGCGCAAATGATCAAGCGCCGTCGCAGTTCGATCAAATGCTCCATTAAAGGCGCCCGCGACGACTCGATCTCGCTATCGTCGTTTAACGCCGTCATGAAGCGGCTGTCGATTTCGGGGAAGATTCGGTCGAAGGCAACGGTTCGGCCGCTGGGGGCGAAAACGAGGCTGGGCTCATCGACACTTGCCCCTCGCGTAGCCCCGCGTGAATATCGTCGAACACCTTTTGCGTGGCGTCGTCCGACCCCAGCCCAACGGCGGTGCGCACGGTTTGGCCGGACCGCATGGCCTCCACCTCGCGACGCAACTCGTCTAACTCGGACTGGCGGGCCATTTCGTCGAAGCTGGCGCGAAACTCCGCCGCGAGCCCGCGCATGTGGCCGACGAAACGCCCGATCTTCCGCAGCAAAATGGGCAAATCTTTCGGCCCCACCACCATCAACGCCACGGCGCCGACGATCAGAAACTCAAAAATGCGGCCCTCAGGAAACATCGAGAATCACGGCCTCGATCGAAGCTGTAACAGGCGCGGAAACGAGAGACGGCTCAGCGAACTATCGGCTCTTTGTCCGTTTCGACGTGGGCCAGCGGCTGAACCGGCGGCGCGGCGGCGGGTGGCGCTTCATCGCCCTTCAAACCCTCACGAAAAGCGCGAATACCTTTTGCGGCGTCGCCCATAATGCCGGATATCTTGCCGCGCCCGCCGAACAGCAACATCACCAAGGCTGCAAGAATGATCCAGTGAACGGGGCTGAAGCTGCCCATGGCGAAGGTCTCCTTAACGTGCTAATCTGGATATAGGCGTTTCGGCGAC